>DFFN01000207.1 GCA_002369525.1 Lachnoclostridium sp. UBA3775
ACTCTCTCTTTTTTGATACAGGCAAAAGGCACATCCGACAGGGTGTGCCTTTTGTGTAACGTCATGAGGAGGGGCCCGTCGACGAAGTCGATGGGAGGAGTCCTGATGACCCTCGTCATGAGGAACGCCCGTCGACTTCCTATATTGTTTCTTTTAATTTCTCATATATCCTGTCCGTCACACTGTCATCGCTAAGCGTATCAGTAAAATAATCATGTGCATAAACCGCTTGTGCAACAAGCATAAGAAGCCCGTTTACGGTTTTTGCGCCTTTTTCCCCGGCCTGTGAGAGAAGCATGGTGACAGCCGGATTGTAAATTATGTCAACTACTGCCTGAAGCCTGTTGTATGGAGTAAGGTCTATCGGGCTGGCATCAACCTTGGGAAACATTCCTACAGGCGATGTGTTTACAATTATGTCTGCATCTTTATGTAGTTCGGAGGCCTCGGAATAAGTGAGAACCCCGGGCTCTTTTTTATATTTAACGCATATTATTTCAGAAGGCGAAAGCGAGGCAAGAGCTGCATTTACTGCCTTTGCCGCACCTCCGTTCCCAAGTACGAGCACTTTTTTGCCGCCGATTTCGACCTCGTTTTTCTTCAGGGAATAGAGAAAGCCTGAATAATCGGTGTTATAGCCGAAAAGCCTTCCGTCTTTATTTACAATGGTATTTACCGCACCGATTTTAGCGGCTGCGGGATCGATATAGTCCAGATATGGAATCACATCCCTTTTGTAGGGAATGGTAACATTTATCCCGTCAAAGTCACGTGCAGTCATGAAGCTTTCGAAATCGCTTTTTTCGGGCAAGGGCATGAGCTCATAGGAGTAATCGCCGATCATTTCATGTATTAATTTCGAATAGCTGTGCCCGAGGGCACCGCCGATAAGTCCGTATTTAGCCATAAAACCTCCGGTTTTTGTGTTTTTATCCAATATATAATATCCTACACAATTTTTCAAGTGGAAATAATCTTTATTTATGCAGAATTAATACTTGGAAAATCCTTTGATTTCTGCTATAATCTATTTAACTATGCTCAATGAAAAACGGAGGTTAGATCAAAATGGCTAAAAACAATGATCTCGCAAAATTCGCTTCCATAGAAATCGGTGATTTCGGAAAAGTCCAGATCTCCGATGATGTTATCGCAACCATCGCAGGCCTTTCTGCTGCAGAGGTTGAGGGTGTTGCGTCAATGTACGGCAAGGTAAAAAACAAGACCGCTGCCAAGGTGGGAATAAAAAACCTCACCAAGGGTATTGCGATAGAGGTTCAGGGCAACAGTGTGCTTGTTAAGCTCAACCTTACCTTAAGGTACGGCTACAGTGTTCCGAAGACCACAGCCGAGGTACAGGAAAAGGTAAAGAATGCACTGGAAAACATGACCGGACTCAACGTAGCGGGTGTGGACATAAGAATTGCCGGAATCAATCTTGAAAAGAAATAAGCGGGGAATATATGCTTACACAACATGAAAAGAGAAAAACTCTTGTGTTCATGCTTTACCTTTCCGGCTTCTATGAAAAAGAAGAAATCCCTTCCCAGATAGATCTGTATCTGTCGGAAGAACTTAAGGTATCGAAGGACAATGCAAGCGGCGATGAAATAGGCGGCAGCGACAACAGCGATGAGATAAAGTGGCTTAAGGACCGCTTTGACAGGATCAATGAAAAACTTGGTCTTATCGATCCGATGATCGCTGCGGTTTCGGACGGCTGGAAATTAAACCGCATGGGAAAAACCGATCTGGCAATCTTAAGGATCGCGGTTTATGAACTCTTCTACGACGACAGTATTCCTGCTGCCGTTGCGATAGACGAGGCCGTGAAGCTTGCCGGCGAGTACGGCGGAGAAAGCAGCTCGCCTGTTTTTATTAACGGCATACTCGGAAAGCTTGAAAGAAACAGGACGATAAATGAGCAGTAATGTTTATACCGTAACAAAAGTAAACGAATACATCAAAAGTGTATTTTTAAGGGACGGAGTGCTGTCAAGGATAAGCATAGAGGGAGAGATCTCGGACTGCAAATATCATTCGTCAGGTCACATTTATTTCACCCTGAAGGACAAGACATCGCAGATATCCTGCATCATGTTCGCAGGAAACCGTTCATCGCTTAACTTCACGCTTGAAGCGGGTGTGTCGGTGATCGCAAACGGCCAGATAGATGTATATACGAAGAACGGCAGCTATAGCTTTATTGTCAGAAGCATGAAAAAGAGCGGCGCCGGTGCGCTGTTTGAGGAATTTGAAAAATTAAAACGCAAGCTCCATGCCGAAGGGCTTTTCGACAGGGAACATAAAAAGCCTATTCCGAGATATGCAAGGAAAATCGGCATAATCACCGCAAGAACGGGCGACGCTATCAACGATATCGTTAAGATAGCCCATGAAAGAAATCCTTATGTCGAGCTCGTCCTGATTCCCGCAAAGGTGCAGGGCGACGATTCGGTTGCATCGATCATAAAAGCAATGAAGAGGGCCGACACTATGGGCTTCGACGCAGTGATAATAGGCCGCGGAGGCGGTTCCTATGAGGATCTCGGACAGACATTTAACGACGAGAGCCTTGCAAGGGCGGTTTATGCAATGAATACGCCGGTGATCTCCGCAGTGGGCCATGAACCCGATGTGACGCTGATCGACTTTGTTTCGGATCTCAGGGCCTCGACTCCGAGCAATGCCGCAGAGCTTGCGGTATACAGATATAAGGATCTGAGTTCGGAGCTTGTAGATTTTCATTCGGAGCTTCTTTCGCTGATGATGAAGGCAATCGAAGCACACAGAAAAAAGCTTGAGCTTTACAAAAAGCAGCTTGAATATGTAAGCCCCGGAAACAGGCTGAGCCAGAAAAGAATCGAACTGGACAGAATGTTTGACCGGATGTCGGAGCTTGTAAAAAGAAGTATCGCAGAGACAAGAAGCGGGCTTTTGGAAAACGGAAAAAGAATAGAGAGAGCATTTAAATATACAAAGGAGCACACGCTTCACAGACTTGAGCTTTACAGGGAAATGCTCAGACGCCTTTCTCCTCTTGAAAAGATATCTCAGGGCTATGCCTTCGTGTCTTCGGACAATAAGAGGATAAAGAGCATAAACGAAGTTGAAATAAACGATATGATTGACGTGACTGTGGCTGACGGCACGCTTTCGTGCGAGGTAAAAAACAAATGGAAGAAATAAAGGCTGAAAATAAAAAGACCCTCGAAGAATCGATGGAGGAGCTTGACAAAATCATCAAGGCCATGGAAGACAGCGATATTTCGCTCGAACAGTCCTTTGCCCTTTACAAAAAGGGCGTTGCAGAGCTTAAGTCCTGCCAGGACATGGTCGATATGATCGAAAAAGAGCTTATAGTCCTTGAGGAGGGTGAGGATGAGTGATTATTCCGAAAAACTGAAGGCGTCGGCAGAGGAGGCCGGAAGGATAGCTGCCGATTATCTTCCGGAGAACAAAGGTCTTGCAGCCGAACTCATGGAATCGATGGCTTACAGCGTCAACAACGGAGGAAAAAGGTTAAGACCTGTGCTCTTGCTCGAGAGCTTCCGTGCCTGTGGCGGCGAAAAGGAGCTTGAAAAAATGCTCGTCGAGCCCTACATGGCAGCGCTTGAATATATACATTCCTATTCCCTTGTACATGACGATCTTCCGGAAATGGACAATGACATGTACAGACGCGGAAAGCTTACCACTCATGCCAAATTCGGTCATGCGCAGGGCGTGCTTGCGGGTGACGGACTTTTAAACTATGCCTATGAAACAGCGGGCAAAGCATTTCAGAATGCCATGGCATCCGGAAACGAAACGGCGCTGAGACGTACGATAGGCGCATTTAACGTGCTGACAAATAAAGCCGGGGCGTACGGCATGGTAGGAGGGCAGAGCGTTGATGTTGCCCTGACAGGGAAAAGCATCGATGCCCCTACTCTTGAATATATTTACGAGAACAAAACCTCCGCGCTTATTGAGGCTGCTCTGATGATAGGCGGCATACTTGCGGGCGCGGACGAGGAAAGGATTGCCCTGCTCGAAAAGATAGGCTCTGCCTGCGGACGCGCATTCCAGATCAAAGACGACATACTTGACGAAACGGGCACGCTTGAAGAAATCGGAAAGCCCGTACACAGCGATTTAAACAATAACAAAACCACCTATGTAACTCTTTTCGGGCTTGAAAAGGCAAGGGAGGATGCAGAAAATCTCTGCTTAAGGGCCGAGAAAATGCTCGGAAGCTTTTGCTCATCCGACAGCTTTTTATCCTGGCTTATCGCCTACATGACAAAAAGAGTAAAGTAGTACCGGAGGAAACAATGGGAATTTATCTTGACAGGATAAAGAAACCTAACGATATAAAGAAAATCCATAAAGAACATTTCGAAGAGCTGGCGGAGGAGATAAGGGAATATCTTGTGAATACCGTCTCGGAAACCGGCGGTCATCTTGCGAGCTCCCTTGGCGCGGTCGAGCTTACCATGGCCCTGCATCTTTGCATGGATCTTCCCAATGATAAAATCATATGGGACGTCGGGCATCAGGCTTATGTTCATAAAATACTTACTGGAAGAAAAGACAAAATGAAGAGTCTCAGAAAGCTGGGAGGCATTTCGGGCTTTCCCTCGGAGGAGGAAAGCAGATGCGATGCCTTCAGTACCGGTCATGCAACGACGAGCCTTGCCGTGGCGGCAGGCTATGCGAGGGCAAGGGATATACTGAAGGAAAACTATAAGATCGCGGCCGTTATAGGCGATGGCTCCTTCTCGGGAGGCATGGGCTTTGAGGCTCTTAACAATCTCGGACAGTATAAGAACAGCAATACCGTTGTAATTTTTAATGACAATAACATGTCGATCTCAAAAAACGTCGGCGGCATAGCCGGCTATCTTGAGAGGATGAGGACCAGCTCGGCCTATATTGAATTCAAGGGCGGAATAGAAAGAACCCTGAACAAAACGGCACCCGGTGCAAAGGCTGCGGACGGACTCCGAAAAACCAAGAATTTCATCAGGGATCTGATGACCCCGGGTGAATTTTTCAAGGAGATGGGCTTCGGATATTTCGGACCGATCGACGGCCATAATCTCAAGGATCTTGTAAGGACCATAAAAGCCGCACAGACCTACAAGGGTACGGCAATAGTCCATATTTATACAAAAAAAGGCAAGGGCTATGAACCCGCCGAGAAAAACCCGAGCAAATTTCACGGCATTGAGCCTTTTGACGTGGCAACGGGCCGCATTAAGAACCCGGTACGCGGCAAGAGCTACACTGCCGTATTCGGCGAAACCATGCTTGAACTTGCCGAAAAAGACGATAAACTGTGCGCGATCACCGCGGCAATGAGTTCGGGAACAGGGCTTGATGCTTTTGCGGAAAAATATCCGGAACGGTTTTTTGATGTCGGCATTGCCGAGGAATATGCAGTTACTTTTGCGGGAGGACTTGCGGCAGGAGGAATGCACCCTGTTGTTGCGGTTTATTCGACCTTTCTGCAGCGTTCCTATGACCAGATACTGCATGATGTATGTCTGACAGGGAAAAAGGTGATATTTGCGGTGGACCGCGCAGGCATAGTCGGCAATGACGGAAAAACCCACCAGGGCATATATGACATATCCTATCTGGGAAACATCCCGGGCCTTACGGTTGTTTCGCCAAAGGACGGAAGAGAGCTTGTTGCGGTGCTCGAATTTGCCGCGGATTTCAACGGACCCATAGCGGTAAGATATCCCAGAGGAAAAGCCTATGAAAGCGGCTTTGACATGGCTCCGATCGAATATGGAAAGGCCGAGCTCATAGCGGGCGGAAAGGATATGGGCATAATCGCCGTCGGCTCTGCTTTTGAGGCTGCATCTGTGGCTGCATTAAGGCTTGAGAGCGAAGCGGACCTGTCGGTAAGTCTTTTTAACGCACGCTTTGTTTCGCCTGTCGATACAAGGATGCTTGATGCGATGCTTGAGTGCAGGCACGAGCTTATCGTAACGGTTGAGGAAGGCATAAAAAGCGGCGGCTTCGGACAGAAGGTTGAAAGCTATCTGCTTGAGAAGGGATACAAGGGAGCTTTTCTTAATATATCCCTGCCGGACATTTATCTCGAGCACGGCGATGCGGATGAGCTCAGGAAAAAATACGGTCTCGATGCGGACGGAATATATGATAAAATTTTTGCCTGCGCAAAGGAGAAGATTAGTTTTTTGAGAAGAGAGGAAAAGGCTGATGAAGGAAAGGCTTGACATTCTCCTCGTGAACAAAGGGCTTGCTTCTTCGAGGGAAAAGGCCAAGGCCGTGATCATGGCCGGCGAAGTTTTTGTGAACGGAAACCGTGAAGACAAGGCCGGCTCGATGTTTGACGAAAAAGCGGAGATCGAGGTTAAGGGGAAAAAGCTTCCCTTTGTGAGCCGCGGCGGACTGAAGCTTGACAAGGCCGTGAAGGTTTACGGCATTGACTGCAGTGGACTTACCTGTCTTGATGTCGGAGCTTCGACCGGAGGTTTTACCGACTGCATGCTCCAGAACGGTGCAAAAAAGGTTTATGCCGTGGACGTCGGCACCAACCAGCTTGCATGGGAGCTCAGACAGGATCCGAGGGTGGTATCCATGGAGAAGACAAACATCCGCTATGTTACGCCGGGTGATATCGGCGAGGCGGTTGATTTTGTTTCGATAGATGTGGCCTTCATTTCGCTGACCAAGGTGCTTGAGCCGGTAAAAGCGCTGATGAAAGACGATGCCCGCATGGTCTGCCTGATAAAACCCCAGTTTGAGGCCGGCAGGGAAAAGGTCGGAAAGAAAGGCGTGGTACGGGACAAATCGGTACATCTCGAGGTGATCGAAACGATACTTGATTATTCCGCAGGACTCGGTTTTGAAATACTCGGTCTCGATTATTCTCCGATAAGAGGACCCGAAGGAAACATAGAATATCTTTTATATATGAAAAATTCCGGGAAACCGGAGAAAGGGGAGACTGCAGGGCGTCCGTCATGGATAGTCCCGGAGGATATCGTTGAAGCGGCACACAGCAGTCCCGGACTTAATAATGCATAAGTTTTTTCTGGTTACGAACAAAAGCAAGGAAGGCACCGAAGAGCTTGCCGAAAAAATAAAGGCAAGGATAGAGGAAAAGGGCGGAATTGTCCTGCAGGATAAACCTGCAGAGGACACCGAATGCATACTCGTGCTCGGAGGAGATGGTACCTTTTTGCGTGCTGCAAGGGAGTATGCCGCATACGACCTTCCGATGATGGGCATCAATACCGGAAGTCTCGGTTTTCTGACTCAGGCTTCGGGAGAAAATGCACTTGAAGCCGTCGATCATCTCATCGCAGACGAGTTCATCCTCACCAAAAGAACGGAGCTTTTGTGCTCCTACGACGGACTTGAAAAAATTACCGCTTTAAATGACGTTGTGATTTCAAGAGGCGGCTATTCACACCTTGTCGGCATCATGATCTTTGTAAACGACAATCTTTTTTCGGTTTATGAAGGTGACGGTGTGATCATATCAACCGCAACCGGCTCGACCGGCTATAATCTCAGCACCGGCGGACCGATAATGGCTCCCGGCGTCAATGCGCTGCTGATCACTCCGATCTGCCCCCATGCGCTCGGTGTTAGAAGCTTTGTGATCTCCGGTGATGACAAGGTAAAGATAAAAATCAGGGGAAACAGACACAGAGAGAGCAGCCCGGCCTATGTGACCGTTGACGGCGAGGATTATACGACCCTTGATCCCGATGAGGAAATCGAAATATCAAAGGCTGTGAGCAAATGCAAAATGATTACGCTGAAATCAACGTCTTTTATAGAGACTTTGAAAAATAAATTTTATTAAGAGAGGTTAAGAATAATGAAAAAAAGGCGTCAGGATGTTATACGCAACTTAATCGACAAATATGAAATATCCACACAGGAGGAACTCTGCGATCTTCTCACGGAAGCCGGTTACAAGGTTACCCAGGCTACCGTATCGAGAGATATCAGGGAAATGAAAATAATCAAGCTTGTGCTTGCCGACGGCAGGCAGATCTACGGCATACCCGCAAGCGAGATGGCAAGGGACAGAAAGCCGGAGAAGAGCGACCGCATCATGAGGGAGATCGTCGTATCGATCGATTATGCAAACAATATTGTGGTAATTAAGGCCGATGCGGGCATGGGGCCGGCTGTCGGAGCAACGATAGATGCAATGGAATTTCCCGAAATGCTCGGAAGCATTGCAGGCGACGATACTCTTATGTGCGTGATGCGCTCGGAAGAGGCGGCTGCCGATCTTACAAAAATGATCAAAAAAATGATACTTGAATATTAAAACGGAGGAGTAATTATGTCAGGACATTCAAAATTCGCCAACATCAAGCATAAAAAGGCGGCAAATGACGCTGCAAAGGGAAAGATTTTCACACGTCTCGGCCGTGAGATCGCGGTAGCCGTAAAGGAAGGCGGCGCAGATCCCGCAAACAATTCGAAGCTTAAGGATATCATTGCAAAGGCAAAGTCAAACAATATGCCCAACGATACCATAGAAAGAAGCATCAAAAAGGCCGCCGGCGATCTTGGCGCCGTAAACTATGAATTTGTATCATATGAAGGCTACGGTCCGAAGGGCTCGGCAATCATTGTCGAGGCGCTTACCGATAACAAGAACCGTACCGCTTCCAATATACGCAACGCTTTTACCAAGGGTAACGGTTCGATCGGAACCCAGGGCTGCGTTTCTTTTATGTTCGATGAGAAGGGCTTCATCCTTGTTGACAAGGAGGAATATGAGGGCGATGCCGACGAGCTTATGATGATCGCTCTCGATGCCGGTGCGGAGGATATGTCGGAGGAGGATGACTGCTTCGAAATATATACTTCTCCCGATGATTTCTCGGCTGTAAGGGAAAATCTTGAGAATGCGGGAATACCGATGGCTGAGGCTGAGGTCACCATGATTCCCCAGACCTATGTTTCCCTCACCGACGAGACCGATATCAAGAACTTCCAGAGAACAATGGACCTGCTTGACGATGATGATGATGTACAGAACGTATATCATAATGTAGAGGAGTAATAAAAGCATTATGCTTGTTAATCTTCATGTTAAAAATTTTGCCATAATCGATGAAATCTGGCTGGATTTCGGGCAGGGCTTCAATGTGCTGTCGGGTGAGACCGGAGCCGGAAAATCAATACTTATCGGTTCGATAAATGCCGCGCTCGGCGGAAAGATTTCGAAGGACCAGATGGGAACATATGCCGATTATGCGCTTGTCGAACTCGGTTTTGAGTCGGATGATCCGCAGATAAAGGATATTTTTGAAAAAAATGACCTTATATACGAGGACGGGCTTGTAACGATTTCCAGAAGGATAGCATCGAACGGCCGAAGCGTATGCCGCGTAAACGGCGAGACGGTCACGGCAGCGGTGCTGAAGGAAATCGCCGGAGTGCTTATCGATATCCACGGGCAGCATGAACATCAGTCACTGCTCTACAAGGAAGGCCAGAGAAGGATAACCGATGAGAGCAGCGGCGAGTGTTTAAAAGCGCTTGACAGGGTAAAAAGCTGCTATGCCCTCTTTAAGGCGGCAAGGTCTGAATATGAAGAGGCTGCAGGCAGCAAAAGAAAAAGCGAACGCGAGCTGGAGCTTTTGTCCTATGAGGCCGAGGAAATAAAAAATGCCAGGCTTAAGGAAGGAGAGGACGAAAGCCTCGAGGAAAGATTCAGGGTGCTTTCAAATACTGAAAGGATACTTGAGGAAATAAAGCTTGCCGAGGATGCACTGTCTATGGGAAACGAGCCTGCCGAAGAGCTTCTGGACCGCGCGCAGAGGGCGCTGGGAAAGATAAGTTCCTTTGATGAGAAGCTTGCGGCTTTTTCGGAAAGGCTGGCATGTATTTCGGAAGAGCTTGGCGAGTTTAATGCAGGGCTGCGGGATTATGCCGAAGGCATATCCGGAGGCGAAGAGGAGTTTGAAGAGGTCAGCGAAAGACTTGACATTATAAACCGCCTCAAATCCAGATACGGACGGACGATAGAAGAGATAAATGCATATGCCGACAGCTGCTTAAAGCAGCTTGAGGAATATTCCGACTATGACAGCTACCTGGACAGGCTGAAAAAGCAGCTGTCCGACAGGGAAAACGAGCTTAAAACAGCAAATGACCTGTTAAGGAAAGAAAGGGAAAAAGCTGCGGCAAAGCTGTCTGAAAGCATAGAAAATGCGATGAAGGATCTCAATTTTGAGAACGCACGCTTTGAAATCAGAATAGCTGAAACCGGTAATTTTTCCGAAACGGGAGATACTGAGCCGGAATTTTATCTGAGCGCAAACCTCGGCGAACCGATGAAAAAGCTTTCCGGCATCATCAGCGGCGGTGAGCTTTCGAGAATCATGCTTGCCATTAAGTCGGTTGCTGCCGTTGACAATTCAACGGGAACGCTGGTGTTTGACGAGATAGATACCGGTATCAGCGGACGCACGGCCCAGAAGGTTGCGGAAAAGATCGCGCTTCTTTCAAAAAGCCATCAGGTCATCTGTATCACCCACCTGCCCCAGCTTGCATCGATGGCGGACAATCATTTTCTCATTGAAAAGAAGCAGTCCGACGGACATACAAGGACCGGAATCACAAGGCTTGAAGGCGAAGAAGTGATCGATGAGCTTTCAAGGATGCTCGGAGGTGCGCAGATTACCGATACGGTAAGGAACAGCGCAAGGGAAATGAAGCAGCTTGCAAACGAAACCAAGAAAAAAATCTGAAAAGAGGTATTGTAATAATATGAAAAAAACAATCATTGTAACCGGAGGCGCCGGATTTATCGGCAGTAATTTTGTATTTCATATGCTTGATACATATCCGGATTACAGGATAATCTGTCTTGACAAGCTTACCTATGCCGGTAATCTGTCAACGCTTAAAAACGTGATGGACAAACCTAATTTCCGCTTCGTAAAGGCTGACATCTGTGACAGGGAGGCTGTCAATAAGCTTTTTGAAGAGGAAAAACCTGATATCGTTGTCAACTTTGCCGCAGAATCGCATGTTGACCGTTCGATAGAAGACCCCGGAATCTTCCTCCAGACAAACATAATCGGTACGAGCGTTCTGATGGATGCATGCAGGAAATACGGTATAGAAAGATATCATCAGGTATCGACAGACGAGGTGTACGGAGACCTGCCTTTGGACCGTCCAGACCTCTTCTTCACCGAAACCACGCCGATACATACGAGCTCCCCTTATTCGAGCTCCAAGGCAGCCGCAGATCTTTTGGTGCTCGCATACCAGAGAACCTACGGCCTTCCTGTTTCGATAAGCCGCTGCTCAAACAATTACGGCCCTTATCACTTCCCGGAGAAGCTGATTCCTTTGATGATTGCAAATGCCCTTAACGACAAGCCGCTGCCGGTTTACGGCGAGGGCCTTAATGTGCGTGACTGGCTCTATGTTGAGGATCACTGCCGCGCAATCGACCTTATCATCCATAAAGGCAGAGTAGGAGAGGTTTACAATGTCGGCGGTCATAACGAGATGAAAAATATAGACATAGTGAAGCTCATCTGCAAGGAGCTCGGAAAACCCGAAAGCCTTATCACCCATGTCACGGACCGTAAGGGACACGATATGCGTTATGCGATCGATCCCACAAAGATCCATGACGAGCTCGGCTGGCTTCCTGAAACCAGATTTGCCGACGGAATCAAGAAAACAATCAAATGGTATCTCGACAACCGTGAGTGGTGGGAGGAAATCATTTCGGGTGAATACCGGAATTACTATGAAAAAATGTACGCAGGACGTTAAAATCATCTGAAAAATTAAAATAGTACAAAAAAAAGACAAGATAAAACATCAATTTCCGAAAATAATAGTGGAATAATTCTGTAAAATGTGGTATTCTCTATGGTATAAGGAGAATAGTGGATGATGGGGATTCCCTACCCATTTTCTGCGGAACGGAGAACAGAATTATGAAAGGAAAAAGGAACCAAGGCTTTTCGCTCGTCGAGCTGATAGTGGTTATTGCCATCATGGCAGTGCTTGTTGGCGTTCTTGCACCCGCCTATCTCAAATACGTAGAAAAGTCAAGAAAGTCGAAAGACTTGCAGCTGATTGACAATATTGTCAAAACAGGTACGACCATTGCGACCGACCCGGATAATGAATATTATATTCCGGAAAATGCAAAGTTTATCGTCACCTGTACCAACGGCACGCTCAGCGTGTCAATCGATCCGAACACAATGGATGATACCGACGGGCATCGTACGGATGCCGAGAATGACTGGAAAGAGACCTCGGGTCTTAAATCAAACAGTGCAAAGCTCACATCGAAAGATTGGAAATCAAAAAGCGGAGACTTTCACGGAATTGTAAATCCGGTCGGAACTATCAAGTGGAAGTTATCTTCCGTAAACGGAGTGTTTGCCAATATCAATGCATACTCCAAGGACTTTGCAAATTATTTTGAAGATGATGCTACACCGTAATTACATCGGCTTGATCTTCAAAGAAAAACACTTTTAAATTAATTAACGACATCATTTATTCCGGGGGCAAATTCTGTCTCCGGAATAAAAATGTATAAAAGGTACTGAAAAAGGAGAGAAAGTGATTATGAAAATCAAAAAAATCGTAGCCGCAACAATGCTTGCAACACTTGTTTTTACCGCATGCGGATCTGACAGCTCGTCATCGGGCTCTTCATCCAAGGCATCAAGCTCTGCATCGTCTGCAAGTTCTTCCGCAGAAAGCTCATCTGCAGAGGTTCCCGCAGAGATAGATATAAATGCCGTTGCGGATGCACTTAAGACAGAGGTTAAGTTTGACGGAGAAATGACGAAGCTTGACGATGAAGTTGCAAAGATCATGGTTGAGGTTCCCGAGGGCGGACAGGGCATGATTTATGCTATTCAAGGTGAACAGTCTGCCGATAATTTCGGCGTTTATAAATGTGCTGATGCAGGTCAGGTAGATACTGTTATTGCCAATATAAACACTTATTTAAATGACAACAAAGATGAAATGAGCAAGTACAAGCCTGAGGATGTTCCGAAGATTGAAAATGCCATAATTAAGAAGAGCGGTAATTATGCAGTGTTCTGCGTTACTGCCGACAATGCCAAGGCTAAAGAGGTAATTGAAAGGTTCTTCAAGTGATATGAATGAAGACAGGGATGATTTAAATCTAGGCGACCGCCCGACAGGGAGGCGTCCTGCCGGAAACCGCCCATCGGGTGAAAGGCCGGCAGGAGTACGTCCCGACGGATACAGACCTGCAGGAAGTCGTCCTGCGGGGAACCGGCCGGCCGGCTCCCGCCCGCGTACCGACAGACCCTATTCCGAACGTGATCCCGAAAGAAAACCGGCACGAAGACCCGTATACGAAGCGGGGGATCGTGTAAGGCGTACCGGCAGGGAGGTTTATGAAAGAGGCGACAGGGCTCCGTCTGCGCGAAGAGAGCAGAGAACGTCCGGAAGCTATATGTCCAGGAGCTATGCGGGAAGAAGAAAGAAAAAATCCCGGATGAAGCCGCAGGTCAAGATTGCACTTGCAATCCTCGGCATAACCCTGGTAATCATTACCGGACTCATCCTTATCACCTTTGCAGGGAACAAAAAAAACGAAAGCGGGCCGAAGAATAACCCGATATACGTGGCTGACATATCAGACCCTCCGACTAAAGTGCCTGAAACAAGTCCCGCAGTAACTGCGGAACCTGAGATCAGCACGAGTCCCGGAGCGGATGTTACTAAAGAACCGGATCCAGAGACAACAAAAGCGGCCGATCCGACCGCACTTCCCTATGCCGATGCGACCAAGGAGGAAATCAAGTATATAAAAGGCCTGTATCTTTTAAGGGATGCGGCATATGAACCCTATACTTATGTTGATTCCACCGCAAAGCTTTATGCCGATGCGGTAAATTCCGCCGCAGCAGGTCTTCCGGGCGTGAAAATATACTGCTCGGCCATTCCTTTGAGCTCGGGAATTACCTTCCCTGAACATTTAAGGTCGGAGATCAATTCCACCGACCAGAAGTCGGCATGCGAAAAGATAGGCGAGAAAATAAGCAGCCCCGTGACCTATGTAAACATTTTTGACGCGATCAACGAACACAGGAGCGAATATGTTTACTACAGGACTGACCATCACTGGACGGGACGCGGTGCATATTACGCATATGCCGAAATAATGAAGGCCATGGGAAAACAGCCCAAGCCGATAACCATGTATACCTTAAGGACGTACGACGGTTTTTACGGTTCATTTTATAACGATACCAAGGGTGATGCAAATGCGGAAGGAATGCTTACAAAGAACCCTGATGTAGTTGAGGCCTATGTGTCCGGCGTTTCCACTAACATGGAGATCACAGACACAAAGGATAAGACCTTTGCATGGCCGATGTTAAACAATGTGTCCGATTACGGAAAAACACTGAAATACTGCTGTTATATAGGCGGTGATTACCCCTATACCAAGATCGAGAACAAAAACCTTAAGGACGGAAGCGCCTGCATACTTGTAAAGGAATCATTCGGAAATGCATTTGCGCCGTTCCTTGCCGATCATTACCAGTATGTATATGTTGTAGATTACAGATATTACAAAAAGAGCTTCAAGGCTCTTGTGCAGGAAACAAAAGCAAAGGAAATCATTTTCCTTAACAACCTGTCGATGACAAGAAACAAAGCATTGGTGGCTAAATTTACCGCCTGTGTAAAGAGTTGAGAAACAAACCGCTTGTATTTTCAAAAAATATTGAAAAAATAAGCGGTTTTTCTTTGCATATCAGAAATTTTATGGTATAATGTTTCTGTGGATTATGTGCACTTTTCATATGATCCGCGAGAAGGTTAAACTTATTGGAGGAATTATGAAAAATATATTGTTTGTAGCATCGGAATGTGTGCCCTTTATCAAAACCGGCGGCCTTGCGGACGTTGTAGGAGCACTTCCCAAATATTGCAATAAGGACGAGTTCGATATCAGGGTCCTTATCCCCAATTATAAGTCCATTCCCCAAAAATATAAATCACAGATGAGATACAAAACTCATTTCTATATGGACCTCGCATGGAGGACCCAGTACGTGGGCGTGCTTGAAATGGAACTTGACGGGGTTAAATTCTATTTTATTGACAATGAATTTTATTTTGCCGGCGACAAGCCCTACGGAGAAATCTATCAGGACATCGAGAAATTTGCATTTTTCTCGAAGGCTGCGCTTTCGGCAATGCCTGTGCTTGATTTCAGACCGGACATCATACATTGCCATGACTGGCAGACAGGTCTCATCCCCGTAATGCTCCATGATTCATTCCAGAATAATCCGTTCTATCACGGGATCAAGACTGTAATGACGATACATAACCTTAAATTCCAGGGTGTATGGGACAAGAAGACAATTCAGGACATTACCGGACTTTCATCATACTACTTTGCTCCCGACAAGCTTGAAGCTTACGGTGACGCAAACTACTTGAAGGGCGGTATCGTATATGCCGACATGGTAACAACGGTAAGCCGCACCTATGCCGAGGAGATCAAGACTCCGTTCTACGGCGAAGGGCTTGACGGTCTGATGAACGCAAGAAGCAACTGCCTTAGAGGTATTGTAAACGGACTTGACTATGACGTTTGGAATCCCGAGACCGATCCCTACATCGTAAATAATTACAATGCCATTAATTTCCGCAAGGAAAAGGTAAAGAACAAGACTGCTCTTCAGGAAGAGCTCGGACTTGCCGTAAACGATAAGATTTTTGCCGTCGGAATTGTTTCGAGACTTACTGACCAGAAGGGACTTGACCTTGTAGATTATGTTATCGAAGAGCTCTGTGCTCCGGACATGCAGTTCATTGTGCTCGGTACCGGTGATCCGAAATATGAGAACCTTTTCAGGCACTATGAATGGAAGTACAAGGACAGGGTATCTGCAAACATTTACTACAATAACGAGCGTTCTCATAAGATCTACGCTGCCTGCGATGCTTATCTGATGCCTTCGCTTTTCGAGCCTTGCGGTCTTTCACAGCTTATGAGCCTCCGTTACGGCACGGTGCCCATCGTAAGGGAAACAGGCGGACTTAAGGATACGGTTGAACCTTACAACCAGTATGAAAACACCGGAACCGGTTTCAGCTTCCGCAATTACAATGCACATGAAATGCTCAATGCCGTAAGATATGCAAAGGATGTATACTACAATCATAAACGTGAATGGAACAAGATAGTTGACAGAGGCATGGCCGCTGATTTCTCATGGAAGGCTTCTGCGGGACAATATGAAGATCTTTACAGATGTATGTAAACAATATTGCTATTGATCGCCAATTCCCACGACATATTGCTGCCGTGGGAATTTGGTGCGTTTTAGAAACAGTATTTTCAGACAAATGAGGTCATAAATGAAACTAAAAACTCTCCTTGAACGCCTTGAATATGAAGTGGTACAGGGCAGTACGGAAACCGAAATAAGCTCGCTGGTCTATGATTCCAGAAAGGCGGAAAAGGGTTCTGTCTTTGTATGCATCAGCGGAACCGTGAAGGATGCGCATGATTATATACCCGATGTGGTTGCAAAGGGCGCTGCAGCGGTGGTTGTGACAAAAGACGCAGATGCGGGCGAGGGCGTAACCGTGATTAAAGTCAGGGACGACCGCGAGGCTCTGGCATATATGAGTGCCGCATGGTTCGGATATCCGGCCGAAAAGCTCACCACAATCGGAATCACCGGTACAAAGGGCAAGACGACCACGAGCTACATGATAAGAAACGTGCTCGAAAAGGTCGGTGTAAAGTGCGGTCTTATCGGTACGATAGAAACGATAATAGGCTCCGAGCATATTCCGTCAAGCCATTCAACGCCTGAAAGCTATACCGTTCAGGAGTATTTTTCAAAAATGGCTGAAAACGGCATTACCCATGTGGTAATGGAGGTGAGTTCGCAGGGACTTAAGATGAAGAGGGTCGGCGGCATAATTTTTGACTACGGCATCTTCACCAATCTTGAACCCGATCATATCGGCGGAAACGAACACCCCGATTTCGAGGATTACCTGTACTGCAAGAGCCTTCTTTTCAGACAGTGTAAAACAGGACTCGGAAATATCGATGACAGCCATTTTAACGAGATAATGGAAAACAGAACCTGCAGACTCTTTTCCTTCGGTACGGACAGTGCTGCCGACTACAGGGCCGAGGATATCGAGCTGACAAGGGCAGGAATAAAATATAAGGGAATCATGAAGGACGGCACAGAGCTTTCGGTCACGGTCGATATTCCCGGAAGGTTCACTGTTTACAATTCGCTGACTGCACTTGCACTATGCGATCTTTTGGGCGTTCCCCATGAAGCAAGCCTAAAGGGGCTTGCCGATGTAAAGGTAAGAGGCAGGGTTGAGACGGTTCCGGTATCCGGAGATTTCACCATTATGGTTGATTATGCCCATAACGAAATGTCGCTCAGAAGCGTTCTGACTACACTAAGGGAGTATAACCCCGGAAGGCTTGTTTGTGTTTTCGGCTGCGGAGGAAACAGGTCGAAGGACAGAAGATACAGCATGGGAAGGGTGAGCGGAGAGCTCGCAGATCTTACGGTCATCACCTCGGACAACCCGAGGTTTGAAAAGCCGGAGGACATTATCGCTGACATAGTTTCCTCAATCGAAAAGGTTGAGAATGCGGAATATGTTGTGATCCCGGACCGCTTTGAAGCGATCAAATACTGTATAGACAATGCAAAGCCGAAGGATCTGATCCTTGTTGCAGGCAAGGGACACGAGGATTATCAGGAAATCGAGGGCGTTAAGTATCATATGGATGATGTTGAACTGATACTTAAGGCCGATGAGATGAAGAAAGCAAGGGAGAATAAATAAAAAATGGGACTTCTGACTGTAAAAGAAATTGCGGAAATGATGGACGGAAGCATAATTGACGGAGACCCGTGCATAACGATAAGCGATTACAGCTACAATTCGAAGGAGGGTGATTCACAGACCCTTTTCCTCCCTATAGTGGGAGAAAACAGGGATGCCCATGATTTCATCGCCGACGCTCAGGCAAACGGTATGATAGCTACTCTGACCGAAAGGGGAAGGGTTGAAGAAAATACCGCGGGAATGACATATATCGCGGTGGACAGCACGAAGGATGCAATTCAGCGTCTCGGCATGCGGTACCGCATGTGCTTTTCTCCGAAATGCATAGGGATCACGGGAAGCGTCGGCAAGACTACCACAAAGGAAATGATAGCCGCGGCTTTGGAAGGAAGCAAAAAAATAATAAAGACCGAAGGCAACAAAAACGGTCAGCTGGGGCTTCCTTTGATGACGCTTAAGCTTGACGAAAATACCGAAGCCCTCATACTTGAGATGGGTGTAAGCATTATCGGCGAAATGGAAAGGCTTGCAAGGATCGCAAGACCTGACATCGCGGTCGTTACCAACATCGGTTTCTCTCATGTGGGGAATTTCGGCTCACGGGAAAACATCAGACGCGAAAAGCTTGGTATAATTAACGAAATGGACGAAAACGGGATACTGCTTTTAAACGGCGAAAACGAACTGCTTTCCGAGCTTATACCGGGATCTCCTGACAGAAAAGAAATTTCTTCGCTCGGGCTTTACCCCAAAACCGTTGAATCGCTTGAAAAGATCACAATTCTTTCCTACGGCTTCGGCGAGTGGTGCGATTTCAGGGCGGAACAGGTAAAAAGCGATGCCTCGGGCAGCAGTTTTACTTTCAGATATAAAGATACAGTATTCCCCGTAAAGCTTAAGGTGAGCGGAGATCATAATATACTCAATGCGGTTGCGGCAATCGCCTGCGCCGTACTTACCGGAGCGGATACAGGCGAAGCGCTTAAGTATCTCGGTCAGTATGAGCCTCTTGCAATGCGCGGCAGGATAGAAAAAACAGCAAACGGTGTCTGGCTGATAGACGATTCGTACAACGCAAGCCCCGATTCCATGAAAAGCGGGCTGTGGCTGCTCGGAAGCGCCGTATGCGAAGGAAGAAAGATCGCAATGCTTGCCGATATGCTTGAGCTCGGTGACTATTCCGAGGAGCTTCACCGTCTGGTCGGAAAATACGCTGCGGCGTCCGGGGCGGATATCATTATCTGTGTAGGAAAACAGGCAGCATATATTGCCGATGAGGCCGCAAGAAATTGCGGCAAAGAGATAAAAAGCTTTGATACAAGAGAAGAGGCCGAACAGTTCCTGCTTGAGATACTTGTGCCCGGAGACTGTGTGCTCTGCAAAGGCAGCAGGGGCATGAAGCTGGACCTCACAGCTTCGCTTCTTCGCAGCGCCGGGGGTGGAGAAAATTGAAATATGCGGATATAATAGTCGATATATCCGCACCGAATCTTGATAAAAGCTTCACCTATGAAATACCGGACGAGCTTGGAGAACTGAGCATAGGCACTCCTGTGATGATACCTTTCGGAGCGGGCAACAAGCAGAAAAAAGGCTATGTCTGCGGGATAAGGAGCACAAGGCCCGAGGGTAATTTCAAGCTCAAGAAGATCGAAGGCATCGTTAAGAATTCCCTTACGATAGAAGACGAATTCATGGCTCTGGCCTACAAAATGAAGACAAATTACGGCGGCATGCTGAAGGATTCCTTAAGGACCGTTATCCCCGTAAAGCAGAAGGTCGATCTTAAAAAGGGCGCCGCAAGGAAGGATGCTTTTCCGGAAATAACCGAGCTGATAAAAAATTATCCCGACGGTCTGAAGAATGGCACAGAGCTTAATGAAGAACAAAAGCTCGCAAAAGACACGGTATGTGCGGATATAGATGAAGGAATACATAAAACCTATCTGCTCCACGGCGTGACCGGAAGCGGAAAGACTGAAGTATATATTGAAATAATAAGGCATGTGATAGAAAAGGGTATGCAGGTCATCGTGCTGATACCCGAAATATCACTTACCTACCAGACTGTGAAACGCTTTGCGCTCTGCTTCGGAAACAAGGTGGCATTTTCCCACAGCAAATTGAGCAAGGGAGAGCGCTACGAACAGAGCGAAAAGGCGAGAAACGGCGAAATAAGCATAATGATAGGTCCGAGGTCGGCATTGTTCACGCCGTTTGGCAGGCTCGGGCTCATCATAATCGACGAGGAGCATGAGGCAAGCTACAAATCGGAAAATACTCCCAAGTATCATGCAAGGGAGGTTGCGATATGGAGGGCCGAAATGGCGGGTGCAAGCGTGCTTCTGGGCTCCGCAACTCCGTCGCTGGAATCCTACAGCAAGGCCTGTAACGGAGAATATACCCTGCTTCGTTTAAGCAAAAGAGCGATGAATGCCGAAATGCCCAAGTCCCATATCATCGATATGAGGGCCGAATTAAAAAGCGGAAACCGCTCGATTTTTTCAAAGCTTCTGCTTGAAAAGATCAAAGACAGGCTCGGTAAAAAAGAGCAGACCATGCTGTTTCTTAACCGCCGCGGTTATGCCGGCTTCGTATCATGCAGAAGCTGCGGCTATGTTCCGAAATGTCCGCACTGCGACATATCGCTTACGCTGCATGCCAACAAAAGGCTTTACTGTCATTACTGCGGCTACAGCATAGACGATTACAAAAAATGTCCGTCCTGCGGTTCGGGCTTTATAGGCGGGTTCGGAACGGGAACCGAGAAAATTGAAAAAATGATAGGTGAAACCTTCCCTGAGGCAAGAGTGCTGAGAATGGATGCGGATACCACTTCCAAAAAAGGAGATTTCGAAAAGATACTGTCGGCCTTCTCAAAGAAAAAGGCGGATATTCTTATCGGGACCCAGATGATAGTAAAGGGACATGATTTCCCCGATGTGAGCCTGGTCGGCATACTTGCCGCCGATCTCTCATTATTTGCTGGAGATTACAGGGCGGCGGAAAGAACCTACCAGCTGCTTTCGCAGGCATCCGGAAGAGCCGGAAGAAGCAGGCTTCCCGGCGAGGTGGTCATACAGACCTACAATCCGGAGCATTACTGTGTTGAATATGCGGCGGAAAACAGATATGCGGATTTCTATGATCAGGAGATCGCCGCAAGAAGAATGATGGGCTATCCGCCTGCCGGAAATATGATGGTGATATATATACAGTCCGAAAGCCCGTTAAAAAACAGCAATGTAGCCGAAAAGCTGGTATATTGCATTAAACACTACGAAATCAGCAGAAATTACAAGTACAGGGTTCTCGGTCCCTCCGAGGCAGCGGTAAAAAAGCTGAAGGATCTGTACAGAAGCGTCATCTATGTTAAGGACAGTGACTATGAAAAGCTGGTGAGCCTTAAGGATGCGATAGAATATTTCATAAACAGCCAGAAGATCAGCGAGGCTTCGGTACAGTTTGATTTTAATCCTGTAAAGGGATATTGATAAAGCCTTAAATTAAAGACAAATGAAAGGAAAATTATGGCACTGAGAAATATCAGAATAAGCGGCGATCCCATACTTGAGAAGGTATGCAAGCCGGTTAAAGAAATGAACGAAAGAACAAAGGATCTGATCAACGACATGCTTGAAACCATGTATGATTCAAGAGGTGTAGGTCTTGCGGCGCCGCAGGTCGGCGTGCTTAAAAGAATATGCGTGATCGACATCACGCCCGACGGTTCCGACCCGCATGTTTTCATCAATCCCGAAATAATCGAGCGGTCTGAAGAAAAACAGACAGGCTATGAAGGCTGCCTTTCGCTCCCCGGGAAAAGCGGTGTTGTGACAAGATCCATGAAGGTAAAGGTAAAAGCCCTTGACATAAACATGGAGAGTTTTATCATGGAGGGCGAAGAGCTGATGGCAAGGGCCATGCAGCATGAGATCGACCACCTTGACGGAAATATGTATATGCGTCTGGTCGAGGGAGAAATATATGACAATTCCGAACTCTTCGGGGATGAAGAAGAGGAAAGCGAAGACGGAGAAAACGAATGAAAATAATTTACATGGGGACTCCCGAAATAGCCGCAGTCATATTCGATTCGTTAATGAATGATGAGAAAAACGAAGTTGTGCTTGCGGTAACCCAGCCGGACAGACCCAAGGGACGCGGCGGCGAGCTTGCGATGTCCGATGTCAAAAAAGCGGCCTTAAAGGCAGGCGTATCGGTTTACCAGCCGGAGAAGATCAAAGCACCCGAGTGCGTTGAATTTCTTAAAAGCTTCAATGCCGATATAATCGTGGTTGCAGCCTTCGGACAGATACTTTCAAAGGAAATCCTTGAGCTGACGCCGAAGGGATGTATCAATGTACATGCGTCCCTCCTTCCGAAGTACAGAGGCGCGGCACCGATTCAATGGGCGATAATCGACGGTGAAAAGGTTAGCGGCGTAACCATCATGCAGATGGACGAGGGACTTGATACCGGAGATATCATACTGCGAAAGGAAATCGTTCTTTCACCCGTGGAGACGGGAGGAACGTTGCACGATAAGCTTGCGATACTTGGAAGTGAAGCTTTGGCCGAAGCGCTTGACCTGATCGAAGAAGGAAAGGCTAAAAGGACCCCGCAGGGCGAAGCCACCACGAAATATGCGGCCATGCTCACAAAGAAAATGGGCAGGCTTAATTTCGGGAGAAGCGCAGAGGAGCTTGAAAGATATGTAAGGGGTTTAAATCCCTGGCCCAGCGCATATGCTTTTCTTGACGGAAAAATGATAAAATTCTGGGAATGCATGATCAGTCCGGAGGTGCCCGACGGCCTTGAGCCGGGAGATGTTTACGGCATCGACAAGAACGGGTTCTTCATTGCGACGGGAGACGGAGGACTAAGGGTTCTGCATCTTCAGGCCGAGGGCAAAAGGGCCATGAGCGCCGCAGAATTTTTGCGGGGAAACAATCTTTACGGAAAACATTTTGAATAATGGATGAAAGAGAAAGAGCCTACAGGGCGGTATATAAAATTTTTTTTGAAAACGGACTGAGCCACGAGGTGCTCCGCGAGAGTTTAGACGAGTCGGACAGGAACCGGGAAAAGGCCAACAAGGCTTTTATTTCAAGGCTTGTAAACGGCACAACGGAACGCTGGCTTACCCTGACCTATCTCATCGAAAAACAGGCAGGGCGGCCGATTACGAAAATCAAACCGGCAATAAGGGTAATACTTGCCATGGGGATATATCAGGCGTTTTTCATGAATGTACCCGAGAGCGCAGCCGCAAACGAGTCTGTGAAGCTTGCGAAGAACCATTCGTTCGGAGGACTTGCCGGCTTTGTGAACGGAGTACTGAGAAATATTTTCCGTCTGGCGGCTTCATTCGGGCAGGCAGGCGAGAACAAAGAAAAGTGTTTTGAAGCCTTCCTTGAAAACAAACTTGAAAATGAGGAAGAAGATAAAAAGCTTTCGGTACGCTTTTCGATCCCCGGGGAGCTTGCAGGGATAATGAGAAACGAGCTTGGGAAAGAGGCTCTTCAAAAAACGCTTGAGGGCTTTTTTAAGGAAAACAGTCTTTGTCTGTACAGGCTTGGATCAAAATGCAGCGAAGAAGAGTTCGAGGAAAGCCTTGTAAAAGACAAACTGAGCTTTATAAAAAAAGAAGAAACAGGACTTGAGAAAGCTTATATAATTAAGACAGCAGTAAATCCTACAAGTGTAGAATGCTTCAGACGAGGCTGCTGTATAGTGCAAAATCCTTCTTCCGTCAAAGCATGCGAGCTCCTTGAGGTAAGAGGCGACGAAAAAGCCCTGGACGTATGTGCGGCGCCGGGAGGAAAGGCTGTTCATCTTGCGGACAGACTGAAGGAAGGCTTCGTAACGGCATGTGACGTAAGCGATAAAAAATGTCTGAAGATAGAGGAAAACATAAAAAGAACGGGACTTAAAAACATCGCTGCAAGGACGGAGGACGCAACGGTCTTTGTGCCGGAGTTTAAGGAAGCCTTTGACATAGTGATAGCGGATCTGCCCTGTTCGGGACTGGGTGTTATCTCGTCAAAACCCGACATACGCTATAAAACCTCGGCGGACGACATAAAGATTCTTGCCGGAATACAGAAAAAAATACTTGAAAATGTGACAAAATACGTTAAGCCCGGCGGTCTTATCTCGTTTTCGACCTGTACCTTTACAAAGCAGGAGAACGAAGACAATGCAGAATATATTAAGAGCCTCGGTTTTGCCGAGCTCATAAGGCAGAGGATGCTGCCGGATGAGGACCGCGACGGATTTTTTGTTGCGATATTAAAAAAACAATGAACTGTGAACTGTATGGAAAAACCGACATAAAGTCCATGACCGGGCACGAGCTCGAGGAGTTTATCGTTAAGACCGGCAACCCGAAATTCAGGGCCGGACAGCTTTACGGTTGGCTGCATAAAAAATGTGCGGCCGGCTTTTCGGAAATGACAAACATACCCGCCGCTCTGAGAAGCAAACTCGGGGAAGAAACAACGCTTCCCGCCTTTAAGGTGCTTGCTCATCTTAAGTCAGGAAAGGGCGATACCGAGAAATTTCTTTTTGGCCTCGGGGACGGAAATGCAATAGAAAGCGTACTTATGCGTTATAAGCACGGCAATTCCGTGTGCATAAGCTCGCAGGTCGGATGCCGCATGGGATGTAAATTCTGCGCATCGACCCTTGGAGGACTTGTAAGGAACCTGAATGCTTCCGAAATGCTCGAGCAGGTATATTCGATACAGAGGATATGCGGCGAAAGAGTGAGCAATGTCGTTGTGATGGGCAGCGGCGAACCGATGGACAACTTCGATAATTTCGTGCGTTTTTATGAGCTTATTACCGATAAGGACGGACAAAACCTTAGCGGACGGAATGTAACCGTATCCACCTGCGGACTGGTGCCGGAAATAAAAAAGCTTGCGGATCTCAAGCTTTCACTTACCCTGGCGGTGTCGCTGCATGCGGCTTCCGACGAGGAAAGAAGAAAGATAATGCCGGTGGCAAAAAAGTACGGTATAGCCGAAATACTTGATGCCTGCAGATACTATTTTGATATGACAGGCAGAAGGGTAAGCTTTGAATACAGCCTGATCTCAGGTGAAAATGACAGCCCCGAGGATGCCGAAAAGCTTGCCGCCTTACTGAAGGGGATGGGCGCACATGTCAATCTGATACCGGTAAATCCTGTCAAAGAACGCGATTATAAGCGTTCAAATGTTACGAATATATTAAATTTTCAGGAAATACTTGAAAAAAACAGAATTAATGCTACTATAAGAAGGGAAATGGGTGCGGATATCGATGCTGCCTGCGGACAGCTGCGCCGCAGCTATGAACTGAGCCGTGGCGGAAAGGAGAAAGAAGAACAATGAAGTCATATGCAGTAACGGACATCGGAATAAAAAGATCCGTGAATCAGGACTCCTTTTTCTGCTCCGATGAACCGGTGGGAATACTGCCAAACTGCTATATAGTCGCAGACGGAATGGGCGGACATGCCGCAGGTGATTTTGCCTCGCGTTTTGTCGTCGATAACTTCCTTTCAGCGCTGAGAAGCGGAAGCGAAAGAACAAGGATACAGGCGATAGAAGAGGGAATACGCATTGCGAATGAGGGACTTATCGCAAGGGCAAACGGCGTTAAGGAACTCGAGGGCATGGGAACCACCTTTGTCCTTGCCACGATAGACGAGAACAATGAGTTGCTTGCCGCAAACATAGGCGACAGCAGGCTTTATCTTATCAATGACGAGGGCTTAAGGCAGATAACAATGGATCACTCCCTTGTAGCCGAAATGGTGAGAAAGGGTGAGATAAAAAGAGAGGAGGCCAGATACCATCCTCAGAAAAATGTGGTGCTCCGTGCGGTCAGCACGAGAGACGTGGCTATTCCCGACTTCTACCAGCTCAGGGTGAAGGAGGGGGATTTCATACTTCTTTGCTCCGACGGATTATCGGATATGCTTGATGAGGCGGAGATGCTGAAAATCATTGGGGAATATGAAGATGTAAGCGATATAGCCGAAAAAATGGTAGCCATTGCCAATGAAAATGGTGGGAAAGACAACATAACTTTAGTGTTGATAAAAGTTTAGACTTGCAAAAAAGCAAAAAAAATGGTAAAATACCTATTTATGAGAAAAAGAAAGGAAAAAACACCTTATGACTAAAGTAAAACCGGGAATGTTTATCGGCGAACGTTACGAAATTCTGGCGCTCATAGGCTCCGGCGGAACTGCGGACGTTTTTAAGGCGGTTGACCGCAGACTGAATCGAAACGTAGCGATAAAGATTCTTAAGAGCAGCTTTACCGGCGATAAGAAGATAGTGGAAAAGTTCAGGCAGGAGGCTCAGTCCTGTGCCGGTCTTACCCACCCCAACATTGTAAGCGTATATGATGTAGGCAATGACGGAGATCTTCATTATATCGTAATGGAGCTGATCGAAGGCATTACGCTTAAGAAATTCATAGAGAGAAAAGGAAAGCTTGAAATCAAGGAGGCCATCGGCATCGCGATACAAATCGCCCAGGGTCTTGATGCGGCTCACGCAAACCACATCGTTCACAGGGACATCAAACCCCAGAACATAATCATCTCGCGTGAAGGCAAGGTAAAGGTAACGGATTTCGGTATTGCGAGAGCAACTCTCGGAACCAGTACCAATACGATCAACCAGGCGCCTGTCGGTTCGGTGCATTATCTTTCTCCCGAGCAGGCAAGGGGCGGTTTTTCCGATGAAAGAAGCGACATTTATTCACTCGGTGTTACCATATACGAAATGCTCTCCGGAAAGGTTCCTTTCTCGGGTGACAACAATGTTTCGGTAGCATTGCTTCATATCCAGGGTGAGGCTACGCCTCTTCACGAGATCAATCCCGACGTTACTCCTTCGGTTGAGAAGATAGTTGCAAAATGTATGCAGAAGAAGCCGGAAAGAAGGTATTTTTCCGCTGCAGAGCTTATCAAGGACCTTAAAGCTTCAATAAACAATCCTACCGGAAATTTCGTGAAGCTCGGAAAGGCAAACGTGAGCAATTCTCCCACCAAGGAAATGAGTCCTGAGGAGATCAAGGCCATCAAGAGCCAGGCTCATACCGGTGATGTAATGCCGGATGATGATGTCGATTATGAGGAGGAAGAGGACTACGAAGAAGAAGGCGATATGGTTGAGGACGAGGAGCTTGACACGATCAATACCAAGACCGAAAAGCTCATCATCATCGGCAGTGTCGTTCTTGTGTTCATCCTTCTCGGTTTCGTTATCTTCCTGTTCTCCAAACTGGACGTTTTCGGCGGAGACAAGAGCAGTGAAAGCTCTTCGGTACAGGAAACCAACAACATGCTGAGCAATACCCAGATCAAGAACTTCATCACTTCATATCCGACACTTGCGGAGATGGAGGAAGCCCTTAAACAGAGAAAGGTCAAATACGATCTTCTCGGCAAATACCGTGATGACCTTGAAAAAGACAAGATCATTACCATGTACTATCCGATCGAGGGCGACAGCGATATTCTTACCGTTGAATACAGCCTCGGAAAAGCACCGGCCAATACAAAGCTGATGATCAGCGTAGTAGGTTCGGATACTAACGACGCAAGAAACAAGCTCATAGAGTGGGCTAAGCCCGGCATTGCCGTTGTCAGGACAAAGGCAGCAAGCGAGCACACCGACGAGCCTCAGAACCAGGTTATCAGACAGGATATCGAAGAGGGTACGGCGGTACCGATCGAGGAAGGCAAAAAGGTTGAAATTCTCCTTACCTACAGTATCGGTCCCGAGGAGCTTACCGTTCCGAATCTTGCCAGCGAAACTTCTGTTTATGACAGACAGAGTGTTGAAACACTTTACGGTGAAAAATATAACTTTGAATTTGCATTTGACTTTGAAAACAGTCAGAAGCAGCCGGGTATCGTTGTAAAGACAGAGCCCGCTGCAGGTGAGCCCATCAGTGTCGGAGATAAGATCATTGTTTATCTTTCATCCGAGACCGTTAAGGTTCCCGAGGTTGTCGGACTTACAAAGGGCGAGGCTCAGAGCAAGCTTTCCGCGATCGGACTTCAGTTTGCAATAAGCGATGCTGAAGAAGGCGAAGGCAAGCCCGGAGACATTATCAAGCAGAGCAAGGATAAGGGTGATATCGTGGCAAGAGGTTCGGTTCTTTACCTTACCGCTATCAAGATTCCTGATACGCCGACACCTACTCCGGACGGATGGAAACCTACCGATACACCGACACCTACACCTACGGATACACCTTCACCCACACCTACACCTACGGATACACCTTCACCCACACCCGAGCCGGTAGATACCGGAACTCCCGATCCGGGTCCCAATCCAAATCCTGATCCGGAAAACAAACCCGAGGGTTGATATGACGGAGGTCAGAGGAAAAATATTAAAAGGAATAGCAGGCTTCTACTACGTCTATGCCGGGGGCATAGGCGTAGTGGAATGTAAAGCCAAAGGTCTGTTCAGAAATCAGGGCGTTAAGCCTCTGCCGGGAGACATGGCAGAGCTTGAGATAAGCGACGGCAATAAGCTCAGCGGGAATATCACCGAAATACTTCCGCGCAAAAATTCGCTTATCAGACCGGCAGTCGCAAATGTCGACCAGGTACTGGTCTTTTTTGCCGTTAAGGATCCCGATCCGCACCTGAATCTTCTGGACAGATTTCTTATTTCCATGGAAAAAAACGGACTGCCCGCATATATCATTTTTAACAAGACCGATCTTTGCGATGAGAAAACGGTTGATTCGCTGCGTGACATATATCACAGAGCAGGCTACACCACATTTGCGATAAGCGCCGGAAAAGGCATAGGAAGAGAAGAGGTCGTTCACCTGCTTGAAGGAAAAACAAGCGTTCTTGCCGGACCGTCGGGGGTCGGAAAATCAACCTTTATGAACCTGATCAATCCGGATGCCACAAGTATCGTGGGCGAGCTCAGCGAGAAAATAAAAAGAGGCAAGAACACCACAAGGCATACCGAACTTTTCCCGGTGGGAAATGATTCCTATCTGATAGACACGCCCGGTTTTTCAAGCTTTTATATTGATGATATAGAAGCCGGAGAGCTCGGGGAATACTATCCGGAAATAAAAAAAAATGAACCGGGATGCCGCTTTGCAGGCTGCTCTCACATAAGGGAAAATGACTGCGGCGTAAGAAAGGCTTTGTCGGAAGGGCTGATCGCTCCCGAGAGATATGAGAATTATTGCAGGCTTTATGAAGAAGCCATGAAAAGAAAGAAATTTTAACGGGTAAAGAAAATGACAAAAATCGCACCATCAATATTATCGGCTGATTTTAACAGGCTCGGAGAACAGATAGCCATTCTTGAAAATGAAGGGGCTGATTATCTGCACATTGACGTTATGGACGGAGCTTTTGTCCCCAATATTTCCTTCGGGATTCCGGTCGTGAGATCGATAAGGAAAAACACCGGAATGTTCTTTGACGTACATCTGATGATAAACGAGCCGGTAAGATACATACGCGATTTTGCGGAAGCTGGGGCCGACCTGATCTGTGTTCATTATGAGGCATGCAGCAATATAATCGGCACCCTTGAGGAGATAAAGAGCCACGGAAAAAAGTGCGGAGTGGCAATAAAGCCCGGAACCCCTGTTGAACTGCTGACTCCTTTTATCACAATGCCGGACCTTATACTTGTCATGTCTGTGGAACCGGGCTTCGGTGGACAGAAGCTGAACCATAACGTATTCGAAAGAGTGAAGGCCGTAAGGCAGATGCTTGACGAATCCGGCGGTAAGGCAGAAATAGAGGTTGACGGCGGCGTTACCGAAGACAACATAGCGGAGCTTGCGGCCGCAGGCGTTGATGTTATCGTTACCGGCAGCGCGGCGTTCAAAGAGCCGATATCCGAATCACTAAAAAGGCTGAGGGAAAAGATAGATAAGTAAGAAGGTTTTATGAAGAAAATTTGTTATATTTTAATCGCTTTAATGATGCTTTTCCTGCTTGCCTGCGGTAATGAGGAAAGCTCACCGGAAGCATCCTCCGGAATAGACAAAACTCCGGAGATAACGGCGACACCTGAGATAACGTCGACACCCGAGCCGACGGCGACATCTGCGCCGACGGCAACGCCTGAACCTACAACGACACCTGAACCGACGGCAACGCCTGAACCGACGGCGACACCCGAGCCGACGGCAACGCCTGAACCGACGGCAACGTCTGAGCCCGAGTCTACTCCGACTCCTGCGCCGACGGCAACCAAGGCTCCCACGATAACGCCGAAGCCCACGGCGACAGCGGTGCCGACAAAAAAACCGGTGCCCAAAATCAGTGTGGCACCCGGTGAAAAATATGATTTCTGCATAGACCCGGGCCACGGCTTTGCGGATCCGGGAACTCAGGGACTGCTCGGAAAAGGAGTATATGAAAGGGATGTTACCCTTGCAATGTCGCTGCTGTTAAAGGAAGAGCTTGAAGGCAGAGGCTATAAGGTGCTGTTAAGCCATGACGGAATAAACCAGCCCGACGAAGATGAAATAATGAAGCAGGCCGACGCATTGGGCCTTGAGTATGACAAGACACGCTTTACCAAAAACAAGGTATTCTATGCCTATGAAAGAACGATATGGTCAAATGTTCTTTATCTGGACCATGCATATGACGCGTTCATCTCGCTTCATGTAAATTATGTCAGCAACCCGAATGTGACCGGATATCATGTGTACTACTGTACTCAGAATGATTGTTCGGCGTCTTCGAAGCTTCTTGCCGAAAAACTGACGGAAGCGTTAAAAAAAGGCTATCCGAAGAAAACGGTAAAGCTGATTCCCAAGAACTATGCCGATGCCTATCAGGTGACAAAATATTCCATAATGCCGTCCATACTTCTTGAAATGGGCTTTGCCTCCAATCCAGGTGAAGCAAAGGATCTGATGAACGAGGAGTGGAGAGCGGAATATGTGAAAGCCGTTGCCGACGGACTTATCGCATATAAAAACAGTTAAGGCCGGGAGTCCCGAAAAGAGGAACTCCCGTTTTTTTTATGCTTCAGGACATGATTAGGCTTATATCGGCTAAGAAAACACATTGCAAGTATATTAAAGTAATGGTATAATTTAAAAATGATGGAAAAAGTATACATTGCCATAGATCTTAAATCATTTTATGCTTCCTGCGAATGCGTGGAACTCGGGCTTGATCCGCTTGATACCAATCTTGTCGTTGCGGATGAAAGCCGCACCGAAAAGACCATATGTCTTGCTGTTTCGCCAAGCCTTAAAAGCTACGGAATACCCGGCAGGGCAAGACTTTATGAGGTTGTAAGGCGCGTGGAAACCGTAAATGCCGGCAGGGCAAAAAAGTGCGCACCTAAAGGGCTTACGGGTAAAAGCTGTTTTAATTCCGAACTTATGTCAGACGACAGGCTTGCAGTGGACTACATAGTTGCAACTCCTCGCATGTCGCATTATATGAAGCTAAGCTCGGATATATATGCCATATATCTTAAATATGTTTCTCCTGATGATATATTTGCTTATTCGGTAGACGAGGTATTCATCGATGCCACCGCATATCTCGGTATATATAATACCGACGGCCACGGCTTTGCCCGCATGCTGATACAGGATGTTCTTAAAAATACCGGAATAACGGCAACGGCAGGTATAGGCAGCAATATGTATCTTTGCAAGGTGGCAATGGATATTGTCGCAAAGCATATACCGGCAGATAAGGACGGAGTGAGGATCGCAGAGCTTGACGAAGAAGGCTACAAAAACAACTGGTGGTCGCATACTCCCATCACTGATTTCTGGAGAGTGGGGCGCGGCATAGCCAAAAGGCTTGAAAAGCTCGGAATGTATACAATGGGAGACGTTGCGCGCTTTTCCCTCGATCGTTTTCTCGTCGGAAGGATATATAAGGAATTCGGTAAAAATGCCGAGCTTCTGATAGACCACGCATGGGGAATCGAGCCCACGACCATAGCAGATGTCAAGGCATATAAGCCTCAGAACCGGAGCATTACCTCGGGTCAGGTTCTTTCGGAACCCTGCGGTTATGAGCGTACGAGGCTTATAGTGTGGGAAATGGCAGACATGATCTCTCTCGACCTTGTGGATAAAAAGCTTCTGAGCAATCAGATGGTTCTTACGATAAATTATGACAGGGAAAGCCTCGAGGACGGTAATTATAAAGGAGAACTTGTGAGTGACTACTACGGCAGGACCGTGCCGAAGGCTGCTCACGGAACCATAAACCTTGACAGCCATACATCTTCAACAAGGCTTATCAATAATGCCGCCATGACGTTGTTTGACAGGATATTTGACAAAAACCTGCTGGCAAGAAGAATTAATCTTGTCATGGGAAATGTGATCAAAGAGGATGAAGTTCCTGAAAGCGAAAACTTCAAGCAGCTCAGCCTTTTTGACATGATGAAGGATGAGAAAGAAGAAAAGGTTCTTGAAAAGGAGCGGGCCTTACAGGAGGCTGTTCTTGCGATCAAGCACAGATACGGTAAAAATGCAATGCTGAAGGGTACGAACTACACCGAGGGCGCAACCGCAAAGGACCGCAACAGGCAGATCGGCGGGCATAAAGCATAGCGGGGTATGAAATGAACAACAGATATGATGATATAAAAAACATGTCCAGACCGAAGTATGAGGAGTTTCCTCCCATGGATATATCAGACCGTGCCGCCCAGTTTTCTCCCTTTGCCGCTCTGACGGGCTACGGCGATGCGATAGAGGAGACCGAAAGGATTGTCGAAGAAGAAATGTTGAGACATGAGATAAATACGTGACAATACATACTATACGAGGAGGAGCATACATGAAAAAAAGCATGAAAAAAGCAATGGCTTTGGTTCTGGCGGCTGCGCTTAGTGTTTCGTCGCTGTTTATGGCAGGCGGAAAAAGCGCCAAAGCTGATACGGAAAAGCTAAGCGGCTTAAACGGTATGGAGATTACCGATAAGATGGGACTCGGATGGAATCTCGGTAATACCTTGGACGCAACGGGCGGAAGCCGTGACGATGTGTTAAGCCATGAACAGAGCTGGGGAAATCCTGTGGTCACAAAAGAGCTGATACAGGGTGTAAAGGCCGAGGGCTTTAATACCATACGTATACCGACCACCTGGTATAATTACATGGACGAGAACTATAACATTGATCAGAAATACATGGACCGTGTAAAGGAAATCGTCGGCTGGGCTTACGATGAGGGAATGTTTATTATACTTAATGTTCACCATGAAAAGTGGGTGAATGACAAGGATATCGACAAAAACTATGTAAAGATCGGTTACGAGCTTGCGGCTGTCTGGAAGCAGATCGCCGAAAACTTTGCCGATTTTGACCAGCACCTTATTTTTGAAGGAATGAACGAGCCGAGAGCGGCCGGAACCGGATATGAATGGGGCGGAAACAATGATTGTTATGCTGCCGTCAATTATCTGGATCAGGTCTTTGTAAATGCCGTAAGAATGTCGGACAAGGGCTACAACAAGGAAAGAGCACTGATGATCCCCGGATATGCGGCAAGCAGCTCGTCATCTGTAATGAATTCGATTTCTCTTCCTACCTATGACGGGAAGGTCTGCAACAACCTTATCATTTCGGTTCACTGCTACAGCCCTTACGATTTCTGTCTGAGCGACAATGTAACGGACTTTGATCCCCAAAACTCCCAGAGCACAGGCGGAATAGATGTTCTTTTTGACGAGATTGACAGCATTTTCCTTTCACATGACATACCTGTCGTAATAGGCGAAACCAGCGCAACGGCAAAGAACAATGTGGAAGCAAGGGAAAGATGGGCCGGATACATGGCTGAAAAATCGGCGGGCTACGGTGTTCCGATCGTCATCTGGGATAACGGTTCCGACAGCAATCAGGGCGGAGAAAGCCATGCCCATATGAACAGGCAGACCAACAAAGCAAATTATCCTACCGTTTTTGCGGCATTGTTTGACGGCTATAAATCCGTTGAAATAAAGAGCATGAGGAATAAAGGCGGAAATGAACCCGCTGGCAGCAGCGAAGCTGCCGTGATATGGTCTGATGAAGCAGGAAACGAAAGCGATGCACAGTGGGATATTTCCTTTGTCACTCTTGCGTCTAAACCCACCTATTATATTTCTGGCAGGGATATAGTGTTCGAATATACCGGCAACGGCGAGCCCAAGATCATACTTGACAGCGAAGTAAAGCAGCAGTGGTGGATTCCCGTCGATCCTGCGGAAATATATGAAAAGAACGGTAAAAAGTACGCACGTTTCACGAGCGATTCCATAAAAACAGAAATAGGCAAATACGGCATAAGCGATCCTTCCGAGCTGAGAAATCTCTGCTTCATTGCCGCAAATGACAATATAACCGGCTACAGTGCAAGTGTCAGCGGAGGAGATCCGGTAGTGACCTATGTTGTGAACGGCGTGTCCGTCATAAAGGATTCGGGCATGCCTGAAGATCCCTCATTTACAAATATGAAATTCCTTGGCTGGTATTCCGAAAAGGATTACAGGGAAGGCAGCGAGTATACCGGCGGCACACCTGACCACGATATGACCGTATATGCCAAATTCGAAATAACCGGGGATGCTTTGTCGGATCCTGATAAAGGCAGCGATGCAAAGAGCAGTTCTTCATCGGAAAAGGATGATAAACCGGCAGAGTCTGCAAAAGAGAGCAGCAGTAAGATCGAAGAAAGCAGCAGCTCATCCGAAAGCAGTTCGGGTGACAGCAGCAAAGAAAGCCCTGACGGCAGCGCAGGCGATTCGGCAGAAAACAGCTCGGACGGAAATAAAGGAATTGTAAGCACCGTGCTGATAATACTCGGCGTGCTATTTCTCTGCGGCGGTATAGTATGGGCTGTGTTTACCTTCGGAAAACGTAAGGAATCATAAACAAAAGAATATAATTAAGAAAAGAAAAGGGGCTTCCCGGAATTCCGGGAGGCCCTTTTTGCGGTTTGCTTATGAAACTATGCCAGTGCCGGCAAAGCGCTTTTTCTGTAATCACCGGGAGTACAGCCGTATTTTTTCTTGAACAGCCTTATCATTGCCTGCGGGCTTTCAAAGCCAAGGTAGTTACTGATGTCACTTATGGTCATGTCGGTACTTTTGATAAGCTCCGATGCCGAAAGGAGCCTGAGCTCAAACTGGTATTGCAGGAAGGTCATGCAAAATGCATTCTTGAAAATCCGGCATATGTGGAATTTGCTGAGATGAAATTCCGCAGCCAAAGCATCGAGGCTGAGGTTTTCCTTGTAGTGACGACGTACATATTCGCGTATCATAACGGCATGTATCGGTGCATTGTCGGCTTTTTTTCTTTCCCTGCCGTACAGGTCTGTAAGAAGAGTCAAAAGATCAGTAAGGTTTTTGGCGTTAAGAGCATCATTGCACAGTATCTCATGGCTTATCAGACGTTCGAAGCATACGGTTATTGCCGAATGAAAGCTTTTATCCACACACCAAGGAGTTTTCGGCAGAATGGGCTCATAATAAAGAGCGGGAGAACCGTCAAAGAATACCGAATATACCTTTGCTTCAGATTCAAAAAGAATGGAACCGCAGGACCCGGGGGCAAAATAGAATAAAGTTCCGGAAGAAAAAGAGTCGGCTCTGTTGCCTTTTTTCAGGGTCGCTGAGCCTGAAATCAAAAAGTACAGCTTATGAAATCCGGTTTCTCCTATAAATAAATTGTTACCGAGCGAATACTGTCCTTTGTCTGCACCGTAAAGATATAAGAGATATCTTTTGGCTGGGTCATAATCCATGATTGAATCGATTTCCAATTACATACACCTCCAAATTGTAAAAATTACTAAAACAAAACAAATAACCTAACCTAAATATAGTAAAATGATAACACTTGAACATATGTATGTCAACTAAAAGTTGGTAAAAATGTAAAATAAAATCTCGAAAAAACACCGGATAAGGGTAATTTTTACATAAAAAGAGCAATAATTCACCATAAACTGCAAGAATTGCAGATGACAAGAAGGGAAAAATGAGATAAACTAAACACAGCAATGTTAAGTAAAACGATTTACTTAACCAAAATAATATCAAGGAGGATCAAATAATGATCAGATTCAAAAAGGCAGCTGCACTGGCTGTCAGCGCAGCAATGCTTTTCTCGGCTGTCGGCTGCAGCTCAAGCAGCTCCGGAAGCTCGAGCAGCTCAAGCAGTTCGGCAAGCTCCGGATCAAAAAGTTCTACATCAACACCCGGAAGCGACAGTTCGGGTTCAGATGAAAAAGGACTTACTTATGCGTCCATAAAGCTGGGAGAGGATTACAAGGATTTAAAGGAGAGCATCAAATTCCTTCATCACAAGACAGACCGTGCAAGTGACGGTACAATGGACAAGCTGGTTGCGGAATTCAATAAGATGTATCCTGACATCAAAGTTGAGATGGAAGCAATCACAGATTATGCTGAGGATTCCAAGCTTCGTCTTACAACAAAGGACTGGGGTGATGTAATGTTCATTCCTTCCATTGACAAGGCAGAGCTTTCAACCTACTTCATTCCTTTCGGAACAACAGAGGAAATGAGCCAGTACATCAACTTTGCGAATAACTGGGAACTTGACGGACAGTGCTACGGTATCGCATATATGGGAAATGCTCAGGGTATCCTTATCAACAGCAAGGTATTCAAGGATGCAGGCGTTACCGAGATGCCCAGGACTCCGGATGAATTCATCAATGCTCTTAAGGCTATCAAGGAAAAGACAGATGCAATTCCTCTTTACACCAACTACGCAGCAGGCTGGACCATGGGCGCATGGGATGCTTATCTCGGAGCAATAACCACCGGCGATACAACATGGATCAATCAGAAGTTTGTTCATACAAAAGAGCCTTTCAAGAATAACGGCGACGGAACCGGCGCATATGCTCTTTACAAGATCCTCTATGATGCTGTTGCAAACAAGCTTATCGAGGAAGACTATTCAACTACCGACTGGGAAAGCTGCAAGGCAAAGATCAACAACGGTGAGATCGGATGTATGGTGCTCGGCTCATGGGCAGTTGCCCAGATGAAAGCCGCCGGTTCACATCCCGATGACATTTCCTACATTCCTTTCCCTATTTCCGTAAACGGAAAGCAGTATGCTACCGCAGGCCCCGACTATTGCTACGGAATTTCAAAGACCACAAGCGAAAGCAAGCAGAAGGCTGCTATGGTATTCGTTAAGTGGATGGTCGAGAACTCCGGATGGTGTGAGCTTGAAGGCGGATATCCCATTTCCAAGACCGCTTTTACAACATTCTCCTTTAACGGTGTTGAGGTTGTTGAAAACGATCCCGCTCTTGCCGGCGAGGAGGATTTCATGAACAACATGAACTCAGAGAGTGAGCTTGCATTCAATGCAGGCGGAGACAAGAAGATCCAGGATATCATTACAAATGCATTTAATGATACCAAGAGCTTCGACGATATAATGGCTGAGTGGACTTCCAAGTGGAATGACGCTCAGGAAGAACTTGACATCAAGGTCCTTTACTAATTGCTATTCGAACAGGCAAACTGATCGGGTCCGGGCAAGGTCCGGACCCGGGAAGACCTGTTCAGTCAGGAGAAAACGATGATCGGTCGGAAAAAAGAGAAGTTTATTACCGGAACGGCATTTATGCTTATACCGATAGTATTGCTCCTTGTGTTTACTTATATACCCTTTGCGAAGATGTTCGGCTACAGCTTTTACAATATGAGCTATACCAGAGTAAAAGGATATGTGGGATTTAAAAACTATATTAAGGTATTTGAAAGAGATGACTGCTTTAAAGCTTTGAAGCTCAGTCTTTACTATATGGCCGGCTCAATAATACAGCTGGTTCTGGCACTTTATCTGGCTACGGTTCTCAGCTTTAAAGTAAAGGGCGGCAATTTCTATAAGGGACTGATTTTCTTCCCTTATCTTATAAACGGAATTGCGGTCGGTTTCATCTTTAAGTTTTTCTATACAAGAGGCTTTGTTTTTGATACTGTGCTTCAGTGGTGCGGTTTTGATCTGAAAAACCTTCCGTTCTGGCTGAGGGACCAGAGAATAAATAACTGGTCGCTGGTTGCCACTTCGATCTGGCGTTATGTCGGTCAGAATATGGTTCTTTTTATCGGCGCGATCATGTCCGTCGATCCGTCGCTCTATGAGGCATCCATGCTTGACGGAGCAAGCAGGTTCCAGCAGTTTAAGTACATAATCCTGCCGAGCATCAAGACAATAGTGGTTCTGAACGTGATACTGTCGATCACGGGTTCGCTGAGCGCATTCGAGCCTCCTTATGTAATCACGAGCGGTGCCAACGGTACGGGAACCTATTTTGTTATCATGCATCAGATCGCCCATACGCATGACAAGGTCGGACTGGCCAGCGCAATGGCGATAATACTGCTGCTGATAATAATCGCTGCTACGATATTGCAGAAACTGTTCTTCAAATATGTTTTCAAAGATACGAAGGAAGCCTGAGGGCAGGGTGCGGAAATGACAGATAAAAAGATGAAAAAAAACGCAGTGATCGGTAAGCTGCTTAAGGTATTAAAATATTTTTCGCTGATATTCTTTTCGTTCGTATCGGTGCTTCCGGTAGTGTCCTGTGTCATCACGGCATTAAAAAGCGAAGAAGAATATAATACAACCAATGTAATGACACTTCCGAAGAAGTGGTTCAATTTTCAGAATTTCAGCGACGCTTTCAGACAGGCGGGAATGGGACGTGCTTTCCTGAATTCGCTTTTGATCCTCGTTTGTGTTCTGATAATATCAACCCTTATCGGAACCCAGCTTGCCTATGTACTCAGCAGGTTTAAGTTTCCGGGAAACGGACTGATCAGAGGACTCTTCCTTTTTGCGACTCTGCTTCCGGGAATTGCGATGCAGATAGCGGTATATCAGCTGATGTTCAAGCTCGGGCTTATCAATTCGATACTCGGATATGTGGTGATGATGTGCGGAACAGATATCATATCCATATATATCTACATACAGTATTTTGAAAATATCTCGGTTTCGCTTGATGAATCGGCGATAGTGGACGGAGCAAGTTATTTCAGAATTTACTGGAACATACTTCTTCCTCTTCTTAAGCCGGCCATCGTAACAAGCTGCATTCTTAAGGGTGTTGCGACCTATAACGAATACTATGCCGCAAACCTTTATCTTCAGGATAAAACAAAGTATGCGACTGTAGCTACATCGCTCTATACTTTTGTCGGACCTCTCGGCAGCAAATATAATCTCATCTGTGCGGGAGTGATCATTTCCCTTATTCCGGCACTGATAGTTTTCATCACCTGCCAGAAGCAGATATATAACGGTCTTACGGCCGGTTCGGTAAAAGCTTAATGCCTTGTAAGAAGGAGCCTTATGCATAATCTATTCTCAGAAAACAATTTGTTCGGCAGATTTATGGGCAGGATAGGAGATCTTGTTCTGCTCGGTCTGCTTGAGTGGGTATTTTTCCTTCCTATAATAACTGCGGGGGCCTCCTTTACAGCGGCTTATGATGTTTGCATGAAAATGCACAGAAATGAGGAAGGACCGGTCGTTTCCGGATTTCTCCGGTCCTTCCGCAAAAATTTTAAAGAATCGACTCCCGGATGGCTTGTAATTCTTTTTGTATCGGCACTTACGCTTGTTAATCTGAAGATACTGAGAACGGGAGGCAGCAGCATAAGCAGGCTGGGCTACGGCTGTGTGCTTGCCATGCTTGCGATGGTAATCACCTTCGTTTCATGGTATTTCTCTTACAGAGCCAGGTTTTCGGATACCTTCCGCGGTGCGTTCCGCTGTTCGCTTATGTTCATGCTGTCATATCTTCCGGTATCTCTTGGAATTCTGGGACTTGAAATGATCGTGCTTATCTTTTTTGACCTTTCATTTCCTCTGGTATTTGCAGTATTTATTTTCGGCATGGGCCTTATGACCTATCCGAAGGCGGCATTCTTTGACGGCTGTTACGCAAAATACATAAAGGAACATCAGACAGAGCTTAAATTTGAATCTGAAGAAATACGTGAAAAATATAATACGGAAAGAGAAAGCTGCGATATCGCATCGATCGCGGATCCGATGGAGAAGAAGCTTAAGGGAATGAAACTGCTTAAGTATCGTTTGTCAAAAATGAACGGCAGACAAAAAGCGTCTTATCTAACCTCTTATTACGGAAAAGGAGCTGCAGCCGCCGTTGCCATACTTGCTTTTGTTATTCTGACTGTTCACTCGGCTGTTGTAAACAGACAGAAAAAGGAACCTCATGTAATAGCGGTAAATGCGCTGCAGAGCGAAGAGTCCGGCGATGACATGATTGAAATATGCCGTGTCCCTTATGACAAGCATACGGGAAACGCGTTTGATTACAGCGATTATGAAAAGTTTTTTATAAAAATATCACTCGGCCAGGTCGACTGCGCCATAATTCCCGAAAGCTTTGCGGTTTACTGCAATAATGTTGATGCAATTTTCAGAAACGTCGGGGATGTACTCGGAGAAGAGGAAATGAGAAAAAATTCCGACAGGCTTTTTGTGGGTGAAAACAG
>DFFN01000144.1 GCA_002369525.1 Lachnoclostridium sp. UBA3775
ATAAATGTTATCACAAAGTACCCGATTTTGCAAGAAATCATTTGCAAATCCATAAAAATATGATAGAATATGACTGATATAAAAAGGCTTATGCAAGCCAAATGCATCAAAGGAGGCTGTGATGGAAGGCAGAATTGCTACAATCGAGCGTAAAACCAAGGAAACCGACATCAAACTTACACTAAACATCGACGGAACCGGAATATGCGACATAAACACCGGCATTCCCTTCTTCGACCACATGCTCTCGGGCTTTGCAAGACACGGCATGTTTGATCTGAGCTTAAGCTGCAAGGGCGACACCGAGGTTGACAGCCACCACACGATCGAGGACTGCGGAATCGTTCTCGGCGAGGCGATAAAAAAAGCTCTGGGCGATAAAAAAGCAATAAAGCGCTATGGTTTTTTCCTTCTTCCGATGGACGAGACCCTTGTAATGTGCGCGATCGACATCTGCGGCAGGCCTTATTTCAAATATAATCTGAACTTTACAGTGCCAAAGCTCGGCACGATGGATACCGAAATGGTAAGGGAATTCTTCTATGCAGTCTCCTACGGAGCGATGATAAACCTGCATCTGAAAGAAATGGACGGTCTTAACAACCATCATATCGCAGAGGCCGCCTTCAAATCCTTCGGAAAAGCACTTGATGCTGCGACTCAGATCGAGCCCAGACTCGGCGGCCGGGTATGGTCCACCAAGGGCGTTCTTTAAAAAATTTTAATAAAAAACGATAATTTGTTGCACTTTTGGTGCACTTGGCGTGTTATACTTAAGGAAAAAGTTATAACACGCCATTTTTTTAGGAGGTAAAAAACATGCCTGATTATGATAGATTGATACAAAAATGCAAAAATGATGCAACCGAAGCGCTTAAAAAGGAACCGCTCGACTACAAGGATCTGGTAAATATTTACCAGAGCTACATTAACGTAGAGACTCAGTATCTGGAGAATAACCTTGGTAAAGATGACAGACAGAAATCAAGATATGCCATCTACCGTGGAATATATCTCAGCAGTCTCATAGATAATCTTGAGCGTGAAAACGGTGATGCTAATTATATGTTCATTAACGACCCCGATAAACAGCAGAAAGCCAACAGCAATCTTCAAAGAAAAGTCAAAAACCAGCTGAACGCAATTGTCGACGGAAGCTTATTTACCGAGATGACAAAATACTGTCTCGAAGCAGAGCACAGGGGTGTACGTGAGCCTGTTGACAAACAGATCAACCATTACTACAAGTACCCTCTGAACGATGATGCAGAAGGCTTTAATTTCAATATTGCCAAAGAAAACATTATCGGAGGTCTTCCGAATAACCTTCATAGTCCGGTAAAGCTCGGCACGAAACCAGAAATAAAGGAAATAATTTACTATCAGCACAAGCTTACCCGCGAATCGCTTGAAATGGTTTCCGGAATGATAAACAAGCTTAACCAGGGCAAAGAGGGTGTTCACAACGGTTCGAATGAATATGACAATATCATAACCGCTGCCAAAGCACTTGAAACTGCAACCAAGGAAATGCTTAAAAAGCAGGAATACGGCGGAAGCACCAGCCAGGAGCAATATGATGCTTTCTTAAAGCTCGAAGACAACCTTTCAAACAGCATTAATGTCTATCTGAACAAAAAAGAAAGGGAGTACCGGGCTCGCGGAGGCCGGCACAGAAATGCCAATTCAAAGATGCGTACAGAACTCGTAAAGAGTGTTGCCGAAGATTTCAAGAGCGTAGTGGATAAGAATATCGAACTCAATGCGGACAAGCACCTCTACAAGTTAAGGATGAAGAATATCGGATCGTTTAAAAAAGCAAATTCCACCGACAAGCTAAAAGACGCTCTGATAAAGGATTACTACTTCCGTCTTCTCGAACGTGACTACGTTCCGGTTGAAGGCGACGGACTCGGTGTAATAAACGGAAGGAAAAAGCTTCTTCGCGAGAAGCTTTCTCCGTCTGCTCTTGAGTATGGTTTTCAGAAGTTCAAGACCGAAATCAGCCTTAATCACAAAGAAATCGCAGACGACATCGATAAATATACTGATGTGCTGAAGGAACAACTGCCGACCCTTACAATGAATACTTTCAAATCCCAGCTTGATATTCTTGTATCGCTCAGGGAGGACCTGCATCTTAATCCTCTTTCTGATGTCAAGAACCTCAGCATGCCCTACATTACCGAGAACAAAGCAAAGATAGTCGACTCCGCTGCATTGGTAGCAGATACCGCTACGCCCAAAAAGGATTATATGCTTGAAATTTCAACGAAGCTTAATGCTGCCACCAAGGGCGTATGGGGAGGCACAAAGGAATTTGACACTCTGATAGAGGATGCAAACAAGATAAGACTTGCAGAAAGAGGCATAAACTACAATTCAGAGCTTAGTGCTTCCGACAAACAGGCTGCAGAAATAATTTTCGAGCAGAAAAAGGCTCTTCTCGATAAGATGCAAAAATATGTTATCAGAAAATACGGTGAAAAAATGGATGCCATAGAAGACGGTCACAATGAAAGAGCCAACTCAAAAATGCGCCGTGAAACCGTAGAAAACATGATAAACCTTCTTACCGAAGACATGCGGAATATGACCAATACCCATCTGCCCGAAAAGCTGGTTCCCGACGACAGCCTGTACAAAACCAAAATGATGCTGTTTGAAAAGAGGACCTTATTTGGACATGATAATCTCCGTCAGACAGTTATTGGTACAGGCAACCTTGATGCCTATGATCTGGCCCAAAAGGGTCCCAATTACCAGACAGAGTTCGAAACTCTTCTCGGCAATGAGATCAAGCTTGCCATTTCCCTGTTAAAGGCAGGCACCGGTGTCGTTACGCGTGCAGAAGCCAACCTGAAATCCGAGACAGATAAATTATTGAATCCAAGGAAAAATAATCCCCGCCCGAAGGACGTGGCAGCTTATGAAAAAACAATGAAGGAGCTTCCTCCTTATTCGATGGCCTCGACCAAGATCATCGATAAAATACTGAACGACTATGAGACCTATTCCAACATGTCCGAGGACTATAAGCCCGGTGCCGAACTAAAGAACAAGCTTAATGACCTTCGCAATGCCATATATCACTGCGAAATGCCCGATTTCATCCTCGGCGGTGACGTCGACGGCGGCGATATACTTGAGCGTTTTAACAAAATGATTCCTTCCGGCGAAGGGAAAGAAGATATTTTCAATCCTCTGAAGGACAAGTTTGTTGACAACATTAAATTCCAGAAAAATGAAGATATGGACATTTCATATGATCTTCCGCTCGGAAACGATCTTGAATTCGAAGAAAATCCCGGCGTCGGCCTTGTTGATTATCTGAAAAATGATGATGACGTCGATGAGTTTAATGATAAGTCAGAGTCTGAGTTTGACTTTAATCCGGGCGAGTTCAATAGCCGTCAAAATGTCGGAACCAGGATCATTAAAGACAAAGCTGAAAAAGAGGGCAAGAAAATAAATCTTGTCGATCCTTTTGGTGATGATAATTCCATGGATGGCGATAACATCATAAACATCAATGAATTTGATGATAATGAAAACGAGATTAAAAATGAAGACATCAAAATAAATGATGAAGATGTAATAAAAATCGAGGACTACCATGATTATGATCCCGAGGATGATCTTGACCTTGAAATAATGACCGAAGATGTCAAAAGTATCTTCAACAAAAAGGGCAGCAACCGGAATCTCACTACAGATGACCTTGACAAAATACTTGACGGAATCGAAGAGGTCGCACAGGTTAAGTTAGAAGAAGCTTTTAACAAAATTACAAACACATTCGATTTCAGGGAATTAACCAACTGCATATACCGCACCATATATATCAATGATCTGAAAAACAATCCGGACTTTGCAAACGGAAAGATCAAAATGAACGAGGATCAGCTTAAGCAGGAAATGGATGATTTTGTCGATAAGCTTCGTAAATCAAGATATGATATTTCTTTAAAGGAAACTCTTACCGGGATTTGCGAGGTTCCCAATAAAAACATGCCGGAAATGACAACCCAATATATGTTAAATATCGGCAGTTATACCGGCAAAGAAATGATTAAAGATATTGTAAATGAGTACAGGGAACATAATTCTTCGAATGTCGCCAAACGTCTGGCATTTAAAGCGACAACCCAAAAACTCAAAGAAGATCTATCGGATGCTCTGTGGGAAGATGCATTCAACCTTAAACAGGACCGTGATAATCTTAATTTCCTGCATCGCTCAGCAAAAGACGGGACTTTGAAAAAAATCGGCATACAGGGTTCGTACAAAAAATACGAGTCATATCTTATCGATATCAGTATCGGTGCCAAAAATACGCTCAAGGAGATTGAAGAAAAACGTGCAGAACTCGATAAAGACATTCAGGCACACAATGCACAGACAGAAGCAAAGAACCCGAAAAAAAATATCATAAAAAAGAAATAAAAAAAAGTGAACCTTTTAATCTGCCATGACAAATTATGAGTGAAAGGGCAAGGAAAACCCAATGACGTCACCGGGAGGACCCCATGAACTCGAGTAATTTTTCAGGTTATATCGAAGAATATGGCAAGGATGTATATTCCTTCTGTATTTACCTGACAAGAAACAAGGATGATGCGGACGACCTGTATCAGCAGACCTTCCTTATCGCTATCGAGAAGGACGAGATAAACGAAAACGACAATCCGAAATCCTATCTCATCGCTATTGCGGCTAACACCTGGAAAAACCGCGTACGAAAGGAACTGTGGAGGAAGAAAAAAGCCGATATCGTTTATCTTGACGATGAAAACGAAGCAACAGAGGCTGTGGATGAACATGGCTCCGCTGAAGACCTTGCGGTAAAAAAGGCCGAAATCACGGCACTTCGTAAATATGTCATGAAGCTGCCGGACAAGTTAAGGATTGTGATCTTAATGTTCTACATGGAGGACCTGCCGGTCACTACGATCGCACAGGCACTGAAAATCCCCGAAGGAACAGTAAAAAGCAGGCTTAACAAGGCCAGAAAAAAGCTTAAAGATTGGATGGCAGATTATGAAGGATGATTTTGACAAATTACTGCGAGATGCTCTTAAGCCGGACATTCAGCCGGATGAAAAGCTGAATGAAGAAATACTGAACGGAAAGAGGATCGTAGAAATGAAACCTAGAAGATTTTTCGGAGCTACAGCAGCCGCTGTAATAGTTATACTTATTTTATGCCCCATCGGGGTTTATGCCGCAAGCAAGGCGCTTGGGCACAAGACCAACGTCAAGGAGAAGTCAATATCGGTCGGGAACTCGGATTTTGTACCCGATGATGACAAGATGGCCGAAATCGCCACTCCCGACAATGCGGTAAAATCAGACACCGTAGCCACAGAAGAAGGAACCGAAGATACACTCTGGCTGAAGAAGGAAGTAATACAGCTCAGTAACAGTGTAAAGAACACCCGCTATTACTATGATTCCTTCGAAAAGGCAGTCGAAGATGCAAAATTTGACAAAATATTCCGAACAGAATACACGCTTTCCTACTATGCTACCTGCACGATAGTTGATATGGGCGTAAATTATGTGCCGGAGTATCACCTTAGTGCCGGATTTGACTACAAGGGCAGTTTTTTCACCATAACACTGGAAAAACGTACTTCCAACACTGCGAGTGATGTGGCCTACACGGTTCCGATGCAGAACACCGGAAACCAGAGAACCTATGAAAATTCCTCAGGCCTTGCCTTCGACCTTGTCGACGAGCGTAAGGAAGGAAAAACCTACACCTACTCAATAATCTACAATGACGGATACCTTGGTTACCTTTGCTTTGAAAATATGAGCGATGAGACCATACATGAGGTACTCGACAATACCCTGATGGAGTGAAACCCCGCCGGTCAGTGTCAGACTTATCTGACACGGGCCGGCTTTATTTCTTTTGCAATTGCTTTATGTCCGAATCAATCTTTGCAGTCACCTTTTTACCCGCCTTGGAATTGATCAGGACACTTAGGTGTAGATTGTCTTATACGCATCAAGCATTCGGTTTTTAAGGTTGATTTTATTGCATCATATATATTAAATTGTCTTTTCCGCTATCATTTCCGTCAGCGATTCTTTGACAAGGCTCTTTGGATCGGCTTCGGGTTTTATCCATTCATCCACAAGATGATCGGGCATGATAAGCGGCATTCTGTCGTGAATGAACCTTATGCCTTCATCTGCCTCTCGGGTCAGGATCGTAAAGACCGGCATATCATTTTCAAACCTGTAAAGACCGCAGAGCCATGTGACACGGCTGTCTTTCGGCTGAATCAGATATTTATCGCCGGTATGCTTCTTTCCGTCGTTGGAAATTAAGTGCTCCCATTCAAAATAGTATGAGGCCGGAATAATGCACCTGTGCCTCGCCCATGCCTCTTTAAAGGCAGGTTTAACCGCGGAGGTTTCAGCTCTCGCGTTCATCAGCAGGCTTTTCTCGGTAAAGCCCCATTTCATCGGAAACACCGATTTTTTACCGCCCATGTTCATTGCAATTACCGGGGCCAGATCGGCAGGCCTTATCTCGCCCGACATTTTTATAGGCGCCGCATATGATTTATGCCACTTGCTTACCAGAGGAGATTTCATCATCCGGTCAACTATGGGCTTTAATTCGTTGGATTCTTCAAGCCAATAACGACAACACATATAAACTCACCTTATTTTACATGCCCATACCGGGTCCTTTCTTTTTAGCTGCCTTTATTCTTTCTTTCTCTTTCGAATTGATTTCTGCAATTTTCTTTTCCGCTTATATATGTCTTGGTCATTTCGATGGCGTAATCAATCTTTTCCCTCAGGGTTTCCGCACTGCGTGTCAGCTCATAATCGTCCTTATTACCCTCAGGATCATACTCCTCATCTATGGTATCCATGTAGAAAGCATCCTTATAGTTTTTCATGTAATCCGTCACGGCTTTCATGCTTTCTTTCATATTTGTGTATTTTCCCGAGCCGCCAAAAAGCTTTTTGTCGAGATCATAGGTATCCTTGACACTTTTACGAAGATTCATATAGTCCTCGGTAAAAAGTTTATTATAATCCCTGTCCATCTTGACAAGCAGGCTGTCTTTTGCTTTCTGGGCTGCATATGCGGCATTTGCCTTTTTGGAAATCGAACCGAAAAGATTGGCTTTTGTGATTATTTCCTTCTTATCGTCACTAAGGACATCCTTTTCAATGGCAAGCTGGCCCGTGAAAGAATACTCGTTAAGCTTATCGTCATCAACTACTCTCGGTTTTCCGTCTTCAAGATAGCCGTCCACGCTGTTTTTATAATGTTTAAGGGAATCCTTTATTTCCTCTTTCAGGTTTTTAAGCCTTTCCTTAGCACCTTCGATTTCATCCTGCTTCAGGTCGAAAGCATAGAGAGAAAGCTCGAGTTCCTTTTCTTTCATGTTAAGGATTTTATCAGCAGTGGATTTGGGAATTATCTTCATACTGCTTATCGGCACAGCAAAACCGAACATCGGATTGAATTTCCTTGCAAATGATGAATCATTGTCTATGGCTTTGATTCCGACAAGCTTTCCCTGATCATTCACCTCAAAAATAATATTTCCGACATGACGGTCCTCATGGCCGCAAAGGAAGTCCAGTATCTGAAGATCGGCAACCTGCTTGGTAAGACTTGCATTATCCTCAACAGAACAGAGGCTGAGCTTCATGAAATTATCGGTACCCGTCATTTTGTTTATGTCACTTCCGTAAACCGGATCCATCACCGTTCCTTTGATTTTGCGCTTTCCGCCTTTTCCATCGGGCAGTAAAAGATTGACGCTTTCGGAATGAGCAATAATATTTTCACAGCCGAGAAGCCCTGCCACCATTACCATGGCAGAGTTTTTCCGGTCATTTCTTGCCTTATCGTCAACACCTATTCTGTTGTTAACTATGGACTTGCTATCGATTTTGTTTAACTGGGAATAATACTCGTTGAAAATATTGAATTTCAGCGGGCTGTCGATCGCACTCAGGGAGCCATCAGATATAAAATTTCTAAGAATATTTTTGGATTCCCTGAGGCCGCATTTAGACAGCAAACGTCCCGGTGAATCAAGCATGGGGGAATATGTAGCATTGAAATCATTATCTGAACAATTAAGAAGACTTCTTACTGCCCTCTGTACGGAGTCGTTTTTAAGAAAATCCGCATTCTTGCCGTATTTTCTTTCCATCTCGGCCATAAGCCTTGCTTTCTTTTCTTCTTTACCGACTCCGCCTTCGGACTCTGTAAAATAGGTTTTTACCTTATCGTTTCCGCGCTGTATATCAACACGCAGCCTGCTGTTCTGGGCAGCCTGTTCTACCTCAAGACCGTCAAGTCCGTCCATTTTAATTTTCCGTGAACGTGACGACTCTAAGATTTCGGTAAGATCCTTTCCTTCGGCAGCAGGATCTTTAAGTAAATTTTTATATTTTCTCAGGGCATTCACATCCTTGCCCATTATAACAAGATATTTACTGTAGAATGCCTTTGTTTTCTCAGTGTTTTTCTCATCCTTGATTTCTTCATTGAGAATTTTCATAACTTTGCCGTAAAGCTTTATAAGTTCATCTGCATTTTCGGCCGTAAGCTTTTTTCGTAAAGCTCACCATACTTCAGCATTATTTTTTCGATTGACCTTCCTTCAACCTCTTCGATATCGAAATCGGAAAGTAATCTGGTGAACTGATCTATTCTTCTTTCAATTTTTTTAATAGCCATTTTTGCACTTGTAATTATATGTGCGTCGGTTTATCGGATAACACTTTTATTATAATACAGGATATGCACCAAATATGCACCAAAAAAACTTTTTTTACGGGCTCAGTCCTCTTTTACCGCAACCTTTCTTTTCTTACCTTCCTGTGCTTTTTCCTCAAATGACAGTATCACTCTCTTGAGTCTCTTGTATACGAAGAAGGTCAGTACGGAGGATGCGCCGTACTTTATGAGGTTGAACGGGAAAATCGAATACCACATCATGGTCCAGAGGCTGTCGATGTGGGAGTTGATTTTAGTGCCCATGCCGATGATTACCTCCATCGGCGCGCCGAAAAGCTTTGAATATGCGGGGAAGATGAAAGTGACATTGCAAATCACGGCAACAAGGCTTGTAAATACGGTGGCGCAAGCCAGTGCAAGCGCAGCCCCCGCTTTGCCCTTCTTGAAATGATATACGAGGGCGGCGGGAAGAATATATGCCACTGCGAAAAGCCAGTTTGCAAAATCTCCTACATATGCGGTTGATGTTCCTTTGAATAAAAGTTTGAGAAGGATTTTTACCGTTGCGATAAGGATTCCTTCGACAGGACCCATGATGAAGGTTCCGAGCACTGTCGGAAGATCCGAAAAGTCCAGCTTGATGAAGTCGGGAACGATCGGCACGCCTACTTCAAAAGCCATAAGAATGGCCGCTACTGCCCCGAACATGGCAATGAGCACCAGATTATTGGTATTGAGATGTTTTGAATTATTCATTTTTCTACCTCTTTTCTCATCCGGACTTTACCGTCGGTTAAGGAATTTCACCCTATCGGCCCCGATTAAAATATTTTCGGGGTTTGCGGACTGTACCGCCGGTCAGGAATTTCACCTTGCCTTAAAGAAGGATGTAACTTACTCAAGCTACAGTACAAAATGATACCCCCTGACAGTGAATCTGTCAAGGGGTAG
>DFFN01000063.1 GCA_002369525.1 Lachnoclostridium sp. UBA3775
AAAAGATATTCTATCATCTTCTCGGCCTTGCCTTCTTCTCCCTTGGCATTCGGGTTTGTATATACATTTTCGAAAAGCCATTTTCTGAGCCCGCTCATTTTTTCGAAATATTCGGCGCTCATATTCACCTCCGGCTTACCCTGCGAATTCCTTATTATGTTATGTATCGCCGAATTAAGCCTGTCGCGGAGATTATGGCCCATAATGTCGACAAGGTCCTTCGGTATATCCTCCTCTTTGATTATCCCGCCCCTTATCGCATCGTCAATATCATGATTTATATAGGCTAGCTTGTCCGATATCTGGACTATCCTTCCCTCAAGCGTCGAGGGTTTCCCAACTGTCTGGTGATTCACTATTCCGTCAATCACCTCCCAGGAAAGATTAAGTCCCTTCCCGTGTTTTTCGAGATATCTGACTACCCTTACGGACTGTTCGTGATGCTTAAAGCCCTTAGCCGCGACACGGTTAAGCGCCCGTTCTCCCGCATGTCCGAAGGGAGTATGCCCGAGATCATGGCCTAACGCTATCGCCTCGGTCAGATCCTCATTAAGAAGCAGCGCCCTTGCGATCGATCTTGCGATCTGGGCAACCTCCAGGGTATGCGTAAGTCTTGTCCTGTAATGATCCCCCTCGGGGTTCAAAAAAACCTGGGTCTTATCTTTAAGCCTTCTGAATGCCTTGCAATGTATTATCCTGTCACGGTCCCGCTGAAACGCAGGCCTGATGTCACAGGGCTCCTCAATACGTTCTCTTCCCTTTGATTCATCGGAAAAAGTCGCATAAGGGCTCAGTATCTCATGCTCTCTTTTTTCAAACATTTTTCTTATGTTGAGTTCGTTTTCCATGGCATCTCCGAGTCAGAAAATAATTGGCGACAAAAACCCAATTTCAAATTATAATGCTTTTACGGTGTTTTGTAAAGGTTTTTGTAAAGATTTTCTTAATTTTTCTTTGTTTGCTTGCAAGAAACACTTTTTACTGTTATAATAGGTAAGAACTAGGAGGAAGCTTATGCTCGATCAAATTTTCCGCAGTGTCCTGGACTGGATACAATCATTCACTCTGGGAAACAGCTTTTTTGAAAATCAATTCAGAATAATCACCGAAGCATTTTTTCCGATGCTTTCGCTTTTTATACTTGCCGGAGCGGTATTCTCGCTCCTGACCATTCCGAAAATTCCCGAAATCTGGGGTAAACTTGTATCCCAGAAGGATGGGCGTGCCTATTATATCACCCATTGGGAAAATATCATCGGACGCCACAAATCAAGCGACATAATAATCAAGGACCCGAGAGTGTCCCGCCAGCATGCCGCACTGATAAGAAGCGATAAAGGAAGCTGGAAGCTGCTTGACCTTGGCGCCGGCGATTCGCACGGTATCTTTGTCAATGGCGAAGAGATTATCGACAAGGAAGCAAAGGTAAAATTCGGGGATACCATCTCCTTTTCCGGCTACAACGTAAAGCTTGAACCGCTTACCGTAGAAGAAAAGAAACAGCGCGAGAAAAAAAGGAGCAGGGTCAGACCGATTTCTCCCTGGGCTTTCATTATACTTCTCACGATAATCCAGATAATGGCTGCTCTTTCGCTGGTAATCGATGCCGGTCCTCTTGCATCCATCTACATCATCCCCTCGTTTTTCATCCTGACAGTAACAATGTGGCTTTATTTCATCGACCTTAGGATTTTGGGCGTTCAGGGCTTTGAAATGGAGATCATAGGCTTTTACCTTTCAACCCTTTCGCTTGCGGTTGTAGGTTCCTATGCGCCAGGTTCAATGATGAAACAGGCGATTTCGATCATCGTCGGAGTTTTTTTCCTCATCTCCTTCGGACTGTTCCTCAGAAACCTCAACCGTGTGCAGACTTTCCGCTGGATAATGGCGGCGGCTACCATCGGCCTTCTCGGCGTGACCGTTGTTTTCGGTTCCAAGAAGTACGGTGCCATCAACTGGGTTGAGATCAAAGGCGTTTCGCTTCAGCTTTCGGAAATCGCAAAGCTGACCTATATATTTGCCGGTGCCGCAACGCTTGACCGACTGTTTAAAAAGAGAAACATTGCGTTATTCATCGTACTGACTCTCGCAAGCCTCGGCCTGCTGGCATACTGTTCGGACTTCGGTACGGCCGCGATATTCTTTATCACCTTCCTCGTTCTTGCATATCTGCGTTCGGGAAGTATTTCGACTGTCGCCTTTGCTGCGAGCGGTGCCGCAGTTGCCGCTTTGCTTGCCATAACAGCCAGGCCCTACATTTTCCGGCGTTTCAGAAGCTGGGGCCATGCATGGGACTATGCCGCATCGACAGGCTACCAGCAGATGAATACACAGGTTGCGATCAACCGCGGCGGTGCGTTCGGAGTGGGTCCCGGAAAGGGAATCCTTTCATCAAAGCATGTGGCTGCAGCCGATACCGACCTTGTTTTCGGTATGCTCTGTGAGGAATGGGGAATGATAATCGCGCTGTTTGCGATACTCTGCATCGTTGTGCTTGCTGTATTTGCGATCCGTTCCTGTATCAACTCACGTTCCACCTACTATACGATAGCTGCCTGCGCCGCCACTTCACTGCTTCTCTTCCAGACAGCACTGAACGTTTTCGGTGCAGTTGACATGCTTCCGCTCACCGGCGTAACCTTCCCCTTCGTATCTAACGGCGGTTCCTCCATGGTCATGGCATGGGGCACGCTGGCCTTTCTGAAGGCAACGGATACCAGACCGAATGCAAGCTTTGCCGCAAGACTTAAGCGA
>DFFN01000221.1:0-2895 GCA_002369525.1 Lachnoclostridium sp. UBA3775
TTGTAAGGAATCCTGCCTTCTTGAGTGCGGGACGAAGCTCGGGATCTGCAACTGTGAGTGCTCTTGCGATACCATGGCGGATTGCTCCTGCCTGGCCGGTGAAACCACCGCCGTGAACTGTAACGGTAACGTCAAATTTCTCAGCATTATTTGTAAGTGCAAGAGGCTGACGAACAACCACCTTAAGGGTCTCAAGACCGAAATAGGAATCGATGTCTCTCTTGTTGACTGTTACTTTTCCTGTACCGGGTGCAAGATAAACACGAGCAACACTGCTCTTACGTCTTCCTGTACCATAGAATTTCTTAGCTTTAGCCATTGTTTTTCCTCCTTTCAGTCTTAAATATCAAGTGTCTCAGGCTTCTGAGCAGTGTGAGGATGCTCTGCACCTGCATATACGTGAAGCTTTGTTAACATCTGACGTCCGAGAGGTCCTGTGGGAAGCATGCCCTTTACTGCAAGCTCGATAACCTTCTCAGGCTTCTTTGCGAGCATCTCAGCAAGGTTGGTTTCCTTCATGCCGCCGGGATAATCAGAATGTGAGTAGTAGATCTTATCGGATAATTTTTTGCCGGTAACTTTGATCTTGTCAGCGTTTATAACCACTACATAATCGCCTGTATCGATGTGAGGAGTAAATGTAGGCTTATTCTTTCCTCTGAGTATAGCAGCAACCTGTGAAGAAAGGCGTCCGAGTGTCTTGCCGCTTGCGTCAACAAGATACCACTTTCTCTCAACTTCGGCTGTTTTTGCCATAAAAGTTTTCATGATTTTACCTCCGTTATTTTTTTAAACTCTTCTGTGTCAATCGCACGAGGTGAATTATATAATAAAATAAAGGGCTTGTCAACAAAAAGCGAAAAGAATTTATAACTTTTTTGCCGTGTAACTCTATTTATGTCATTTTAAAATTACATAAAACGTGTAACATCTGATTTTATCATTATTTGTCTTTGGGAAATGCTCTCATTTCGTCTTCAGTCATAATTGATTTCCATCAGGGTAAGCCCCTGCGCCGGCGCCGTTGGGCCTGCAAGCTCCCTGCTCGCACCGAGCACTGCGTTTTTTACAGCCCCCGGTTTCATTCTGCCGCTTCCGACATTGATCAGGGTTCCGGCTATGATCCTTACCATATTATAGAGAAAGCCCTCGCCCTTTACGCGGATGACAATATCTTCATTCTCTTCGAGCACATCAACCGCTATCACGGTCCTTACCGTATCCTTTACGGTCGAGCCTGCCGAACAAAAGGCGGCGAAATCATGTCTTCCTACCAGATACGAAGCGGCCTCCCTCATCCTCTGTACATCCAGAGTATAATAAATATGGGTGGAATACAGCCTTTTTGTAGGCGGCATGATCCTTGCGCGGGTTATGCGGTATTCATATATCTTATCATGTGCATCATATCGCGGATGAAAATCCGGGGCGCACTCTTCGGATTTCATGATCCTGATGTCCTCGGGAAGCCTTGCGTTAAGAGCCGCCGCGAATTTTTCGCCCGGTATCCTGCTTTCGGTATCGAATATGCAGACATTTCCCAGGGCATGTACTCCGGTATCGGTCCTGCTTGCACCGATAACCTCGGTATCCTCATTCAGAAGATCCTCAAGTGCCCAGTTAAGCACTCCTTCGATTGTAGGCTGCCCGGGCTGGAACTGCCAGCCGTGATATGCCGTTCCGTCATAAGCTACGGTAAGTTTTACTCTTTTCATGCGCACCTGCCTTCTTTTTCAGGAAGTTCTCCATCTTCTCAACAGTATTATCGCCGCAAAATATATTATCAGTATAAAAAAGGCTTCAAAATCCCTTGCCTTGTATTTCATCGGGTTAAGCCTTGTCCTGCCCTTTCCGCCGTGATAGCATCTTGCTTCCATGGCCTGGGCAAGATCGAAAGCCCGTCTGAATGCCGAAATGATCAGCGGGATAAATATCGGTACCATGGCCTTTGCTCTTTTGATCAGGCCTCCGCTTTCAAAATCGGCTCCCCTAGCCTGCTGAGCCTTAATGATTCTGTCGGTTTCCTCTATCAGTATCGGTATAAAGCGCAGCGCAATGGACATCATCATAGCGATTGCATGCACCGGTATCCCGATTATCTTTAAAGGGCTTAAAACGCTCTCTATCGCATCCGTAAGCTTTGTGGGCGTGGTCGTAAAGGTCATCATTGAGGTGCCAAGCATCAACAATATGAGCCTCAGTGCAAGAAATACGCCGCGTTTAATACCGCTTTTCGTGATTTTGATAAAACCGAGCTTTACGATCGGTTCTCCGCTTCCTATCATTATATTAAAGAATACGGTAAGAAAAATTATGAAAAGTATCGGGCGCAGGCCTTTGAGTATATATTTAACGGGAACTTTTGAGAGCGAGACCGTAAGCAGGAAAAGAAAAACGGCAGGAATAAAGCCCGCATAATCCTTAACCAGAAAAAGACTGATCATATAAAAGAAAGTATAGATCAGCTTGGTTCTCGGATCGAGCCTATGTATAACGCTGTCTGCCGGGTAATATTGTCCCAGGGTCATGTCTCTGAGCATAAGTTCCTCACGAATGTACTAAAATCTTTAAAATCGCATCACATGCCTCACGGCTTGTGGTTATATCGGTGTCAACATCAAAGCCTTCGGCTCTAAGCGCATGCATAAGCCGGGTCACTTCAGGCACACGCAGTCCGATTTTTTCAAGCTCCGCCGCATGCCTGAAAACGTTTACCGGAATATCGTCATACTGAAGCCTTCCGTTGTTAAGCACTATTATCCTGTCGGCATGCTTGGCGACAGCTTCCATGCTGTGTGAAACCCAGATGATGGTACAGCCTGTTTCCTTGTGTATGTCATCTATTTTCCCCAGTATTTCATCCCTGCCGGCCGGATCAAGTCCCGCCGTCGGTTC
>DFFN01000221.1:2956-7407 GCA_002369525.1 Lachnoclostridium sp. UBA3775
AGTATCAGAACCTCCGGCTGCATTGCAAGAACTCCCGCAATCGTGACACGCTTCTTCTGTCCGCCCGAAAGCTCCATCGGCGAATCATTGTACTGGTCTTCGGGAATGCCGACCAGTTCAAGAGAATGTCTCACTCTTCTGTCTGTTTCATCCTTTCCAAGTCCCATATTTCCCGGACCGAAGGCAACATCCTTATATATGGTTTCCTCAAAAAGCTGGTGATCGGGATACTNNAGACCTGCTGTTGGCTCATCAAGAACCAGAACCTCAGGTTTCATTGCAAGAACCCCGGCTATGGTAACCTTCTTTTTCTGTCCACCCGAAAGTTCAAAAGGTGATGTGAAGAATAAATCATCCTCCACTCCCACTTTTTTCAGTGCTTCATAAGCTCTTAATTCAACTTCCTTTTTATCAAGACCAAGATTGGTCGGACCAAAACAGACATCCTTATAAACAGTTTCTTCAAAAAGCTGGTGATCGGGATACTGGAAAACAAGTCCGACCTTCGACCTTAATTTTCTGCGGTCATAATCCTCGGCAAAAATATCGCTGCCCTGATACAGTATTTTTCCCGAACTGGGCTTTTCAAGAGCGTTCAGCATCGTTATCAAGGTTGATTTACCCGAGCCGGTGTGGCCTATTACGGCAAGGAATTCACCCTTTGCCACATTAAAGCTAACTGAATCAACCGCCTTTTTTTCAATGCTTGTGCCGGGAGCATAGATATATGAAACATCTTCAAGCTCCAGCTGGTATGGATCCGGCATTTTCACCGTCCTGTCCGTCACTTCGGAATGCATATCATTTTGCGAGGGGATTACGGGGTTTTGAAGTTTTATTTTTCCGCTGTCAATCATTTCCCTTAGGCTTGCGGTGAATTCTTCGATGTTTATCACATTTCCGAGCCCGAATCCGTGTTCCGAAAGCATTTCGGATACTTCCCTTACCTGAGGAACATCCAGTCCGAGCTTTTTAATTTTTTCACAATCAGCAAAAATCTCATGCGGAGTACCCGATGCGGCGATTTTACCGCCGTCCATCACAAAAACCTTATCGGCCCTTGTCACCTCGTCCATATGATGAGTGACAAGTATTACCGTCATTCTTTCATCACGGTTAAGCTCGCTTACAGCTTCAAGTACTTCCCTGCGGCCGACCGGGTCAAGCATTGCCGTCGGTTCATCAAGTATGATGCATTCGGGCTTCATCGCAAGCACTCCCGCGATTGCCACTCTCTGCTTTTGTCCGCCCGAGAGCTTTCCGGGGTCCTTACCCGCAAATTCAGTCATTCTGACCTTATTCAGAGCTTCGTCAACCCTCATTCTCAGCTCTCTTTGCGGTATACCGAGGTTTTCGGGACCGAAGGCAACATCCTCTTCAACTACCGTGGCTACGATCTGGTTATCGGGATTCTGAAAGACCATGCCAGCCGTCCGGCGTATTTCCAGCAGCTTATCATCGTCCTCTGTATCGTTGCCCGCAACGTATACCTTGCCTGAGCTTGGATAAAGAAGCGCGTTGATATGCTTTGCAAGCGTGGATTTGCCTGAACCGTTGCGGCCGAGTATGGCAATGAAATCGCCTTTTTTTACATCGAGGCTGACGTCACTAAGGGCATTGAAGCTTCCGATTTTATCACCGTCTTCGTTGTGCTTTGCAAATCTGTGGCTTAAGTTTTGAATGCTTATAAGACTCAAATCGTTCCCTCTTACGTTAAAAAAGGGAGGGTTACTACCCTCCCTTTATAATTATTCTTATACTAACTCAATAAGAACTTCCATTGCTGCATCGCCCTTACGCTGACCGATCTTTACGATCCTTGTATAGCCGCCGTTGCGGTTCATATACTTGGGAGCAACCTCATCGAAAAGCATCTGAGCTACATCAACTTCCTTTGTTGCCTTCTTCTTTCCGAGTACGGAAGAATCAACCTTCTTTACGGGGCAAAGGTAAGCATTCATCTTTCTTCTTGCATGAAGTCTTGAAGGCTTGTCTTTCTTGATTTCCTTCTCAACGGTATCGAAAACGTCAACCTTCTTGCCGTCAACGACCTGCTTAACTCTCTTTCCGTCTTTGTCCTTCTGAGCAACCTTTGCTGAAACCTTAACGGTTTCATAGTTATCCTTTTCCTTAACTGCAAGAGCGATGATGCTCTCGGCAATTCTGCGGATTTCTTTTGCTTTAGCTTCAGTAGTAACCATCTTGCCGTTTACAAGAAGGGCTGTCACCTGATTTCTGAGGAGAGCCTTTCTCTGGCTAGCGGTCCTGCCGAGTTTTCTATAGCCTGCCATTTATATATCCTCCATTATTCAACAATTTAACTCTGTCAGTCAATGCGCAGTGAAAGGCCGAGCTCCTTAAGCTTTGCAACAACCTCATCAAGCGACTTCTTACCAAGGTTACGAACCTTGATCATGTCGTCTGAAGAACGTGTGATAAGTTCCTCAACCGTATTGATTCCTGCACGCTTCAGGCAGTTATAGGAACGAACCGAAAGCTCAAGATCGTCAATGCTCATTTCAAGAGCCTTTTCCTTGACATCATCCTTGGGCTTAGCCATTACCTCTGCGTCCTGAGCGCTCTGTGACAGGTCTATAAATGTCTTCAGATGCTCGCTCATTACCTTTGCGGCAAGACTTACAGCCTCATCGGGAGAAAGTGTTCCGTTGGTATATACATCAAGGGTCAGCTTATCGAAGTCGGTAACCTGTCCTACACGTGTATTGTTAACGGTAATGTTAACACGCTCTACCGGAGTGTAGATTGAATCGATCGGGATGACACCGATTGGTGCATTCTCGTTCTTGTTTCTTTCGGAGCTGATGTAGCCTCTGCCGTTGGTTATGGTGAACTCTGCAAAAAATTTGGAATCGGCACCGCCGTTAAGGGTGCAGATAACCTGATCATCATTAATTATCTCAATGTCAGGATCAACATGAATATCGGATGCTCTTACAACGCCTTCGCCTGCGAATTCAACATAAGCATGCTTGGGTTCGTCGGTATCGCCGTTGTTCTTGATAGCAAGGCTTTTAAGATTCATGATTATTTCGGTAACATCCTCACGAACTCCGGGGATGGTTGAGAACTCATGAACTACACCCTCAATCTTTACCTGACTGATAGCTGTTCCGGGAAGAGATGAAAGCATGATTCTGCGAAGGGAGTTACCAAGAGTTATGCCGTAGCCTCTCTCAAGGGGTTCAACCACAAAACGTCCGTACTTCTTATCCTTTGAAATCTCAGCAATTTCAATACCCGGTTTTTCAAAATCAAACATATCCGATCCTCCTTCCAAGGTGGAATCGCTGTAATCCTATTATTTGGAATACAACTCGACAATAAGCACCTCATTAACGGGAACATCAATCTGATCCCTTGTAGGATATTCCTTAACAGTTCCGGTAAGGTTTTCCTTATCGCACTCAAGCCATGCGGGAACTGCTCTGCGTTCTGTTACTTCAAGAACATCCTTGAATCTCTGTCCGGCTTTGTTCTTAGCCTTCTCAGAAACAGTGATTACGTCGCCTGCCTTAACAGTGTAGGAAGGAATGTTAACAACCTTTCCGTTTACAAGAATATGCTTGTGATCTACGATCTGTCTTGCCTCAACTCTTGTCCTTGCAAAGCCAAGACGGAATACTACGTTGTCAAGTCTGGTCTCAAGGAGAATCATAAGGTTCTCACCTGTTGTACCGAATTTAAGCTTTTTAGCCTTTTCAAAATCATTTCTGAAAGGCTTCTCAAGAACACCATAGATGAATTTAGCCTTCTGCTTTTCACGAAGCTGGAGTCCGTACTCACTTACCTTCTTTCCTGCTCTGGCGTTCTTTCTGTTAGACTTCTTATCAATTCCGAGATAAGAAGGTTCAATTCCAAGACTTCTGCATTTCTTTAATACAGGACCCATGTCTCTTGCCATATTAGTTTATCCTCCTTATTATCAGACTCTTCTGCGCTTAGGCGGGCGGCAGCCGTTGTGAGGAACGGGTGTTACGTCGCGAATGCTTGTTACGTTGATACCGCATGCCTGAAGAGCGCGGATTGCAGCCTCACGTCCCTGACCGGGTCCCTTAACGAAAACGTCAACGGACTTAAGTCCCTGAACTACTGCTGCCTTTGCTGCTGTCTCTGCAGCCATCTGAGCTGCATAAGGGGTAGACTTTCTGGAGCCTCTGAAACCGAGACCGCCTGCACTTGCCCATGAAATTGCATTACCCTGTGCATCTGTAAGGGTAACTATTGTATTATTGAATGAAGACTGGATATGTGCCTGTCCGCGGTCAAATACTTTTTTGACACGCTTCTTGGCAGCTGCCTTCTTTGCGGGTGCTGCTTTCTTAGTAGCCATCACTTTTCCTCCTATTAAGATTATTTCTTCTTATTAGCAACCGTACGCTTCGGACCTTTTCTGGTTCTTGCGTTAGTCTTGGTCTTCTGTCCGCGAACAG
>DFFN01000061.1 GCA_002369525.1 Lachnoclostridium sp. UBA3775
GACGGCTGGGCCTATGATATCGGCTTCGGCGGTCTCGACCATGTCGTTGCAAGCGGCGAGGATGTGAATGTACTGATCGTAGATACCGAAATATATTCCAACACCGGCGGCCAGTCTTCGAAGGCTACCCAGCTCGGTGCGGTTGCACAGTTTGCCGCAGCCGGCAAAAAACGTCCGAAAAAGGATCTCGGCGCGATGTTAATGACCTACGGAAACGTATATGTGGCAAGCGTTGCGATGGGTGCGGACAACAACCAGCTGATCAAGGCAATAAAGGAAGCCGAGAACTTCCATGGTCCATCCATCATCATCGCGTATGCACCCTGCCAGTCACATGGTCTCAAGTGCGGCATGGCAAAGGTTCAGGACGAAATGAAACGTGCGGTCGAGGCAGGCTACTGGAGCCTGTACCGCTATAATCCGGCGTTGATAGCTGTAGGCAAGAATCCTTTCATCCTCGATTCAAAAGAGCCGACGCTGCCATATGCGGAATTCCTCGACGGAGAAGTACGTTTTGCATCACTTAAGCGTACCTTCCCCGATAACGCAGAAAAGCTCTTTGGCGATGCCGCAGAGCTTGCAAAGAAAAGATATGAGGATTTGAAAAATAAATAATCCGAGCATAAAGCCACGGGGCGACCCGTGGCTTATTAAATGTTCATTTTCCGTAAACTATGTCCAGCATATCCAACAGCCGTTTAAACCTATCCTGTCCGTCAAGGCAGGTATCCGTAAGCCATCCTTTTTCATTGTTCCACTCATTCAAACCGCGGTAATAGTAACTTTTTTTACTGTCTTCGATAATAAACGGAACGATGTTATGTCTCAGACACTCCTTCAGTGCTATCAGCCGCCCTACTCTTCCGTTTCCGTCCTGAAATGGATGTATATATTCAAAATCGGCATGGAACGCAATTATATCGTCTATCATTACATTTTTTCTTGCGTTATAGACGGCAAGAAGTGCTTTCATCCGCTCAGGCACATCCACGGGTTTTGCAGTTTCCCGTCCTCCCACCATGTTTGCTCTTTTCTTATAGTCCCCGACAGCAAACCATGCAAGCGTTGAATCCTTGGTATCATGCTTAAGAATATAGTGCAGCTTTTTAATGATTTCCTCAGACAGTTCCTCTTCTGCAGTATCGATCACATAATCAATTGCCCTGAAATGATGAACCGTCTCCAGAATGTCATCCACCGGTATACCATCACCAATGTCTATCGTATTTGTCTCAAAGATCAGCCTTGTCTGATTCTCTGTAAGTCTGCTTCCCTCGATATGATTCGAGTTATAGGTCATCAGAACCTGCAGCTCATGGTAAAGACCGCCTGAGATTTTTGCTTCTTTTTCATCCCTGAGAATCTGTAAGATCACATTATCTGTCTTTTCTTTGTACAGGGCTTCCGCCTTGCAGCCCAGATAATCCGCAATTTTTAGCATCGTCTTTTGTGACAGCTTCTCACATTTTGCAATCTTTGCTATCGTGCGGGAGGAAATGCCGATCTCAGATGTCAGATCGGTTTTAGTTATTCCCTTTTTCCGAAGCTGCTCATTAAGACCATCATATGAAAGCATTTTTTTCTCCTCCTAATCAAAAAACCTTTACTTATTATAACTCTACAAAGCATAAAAGTAAAGGTTTTTAGATATTTTTTACAAAAAAGTAAAGGTTTTGGAGATGCTTGTCAAAAATGTAAATATTTTTCAGTTCTCCTTACTCGGTAATATAAATCATATATGCAATACTCTTGCGATCAATGATTGTTTCATCAAATTTATCATCATCGTACCCACCGCATAGACGTATACCGCTTGTTCCTGTATATATACCTGTATCTGTGGGAACCAACTGATCTTCAAGATCGCAGTCATATACCTTAGCCGGCCTGCTGATTGGTTTAAGCTCTTTTGTTTTATCTCTCGGTACCAGCTTTGCTGAAACATAATTCATATCTTGCGTGAAACTCTGTCCCGGCTCCAGCTTCAGGCAATCATACGCAGCATCTTCACCTTTGCCAAACGTATCGCCATCAACTAAGCGTATATCATCTTTTATGATTGACGTTTTAATTACCTCATGTGGAGATGGATTATTTTTAAATATAAAAATGGGCTCCTGTGTATTATTCGTTACTTTTGCAGTAATTATAAAATTTTCACCTGTTTTGTAGGTATCGCTTTCCGATTCAACATGTAATACAATACCGTCAAAATCCTGAGTCACATCTAATTTTGTGGGCTCATGTTCCTTTTTATCATTAGAAGGTTTACTCTCTGAGCCACAGGCAACAAACATTAAGGCAGTAATTATCACTATACAAGCAAAAATTTTTTTCATGGATATCACCTCACTCATTCTTCACTTATTGTCCCGATCGCTGTCTGGATGAAAATCAGTCCTTCGCTGTTCTTATCTGGCGAAACAAATCCGATCCTGTAAGTTTTTCCTTCTTCAACGACGTCTCTTTCAAGAACAAGCTCTATTTCCATACCCTCTTTGATCCATGAACAATTATTCTTTTCAAAACTTTTAATAATGCAGCTGTAGTTATTGCCGTTGTGATATATTCCTTCTGCAAGCAGCTTGTCGATTTTAACAACTGCGATTATATCCGACTCTTCTTCCATCTGTTCCTGTGCACTTGCATAGTTTTTCCTGGCTTCCAAAGGCTTATGCGATGCTTCCGAATAGAATTTCCGGACATCCTCCTCAAACTTTTCTTTATCGGAATATGAATACTCAAGCTTTTTTCCGTTAACAGTATATTTTCCTTCACCCGGGATCAACATTAAATCGGCCGCCTGCTGGTATCTGTCATGATCATAAAAAAGCATCTCGAAGCGCTCAAGTATCAGGGCATATTCCACTCCTTTTTTATAATACGTTTTTTTACTTTTCGATGGTGTAAATAAATATATTTCTTCGTCGTTAAGCTGGCCGCAGATTATTTTTGTCACTTTAAATTTGTATTCGGTATAGTTTTGCTTCAAAATCATGTCTTCATATTCGGCAAAAACACAGACATCACTATTCTTACATAATTCCTCCAGACTATAATCAATTAACTCATAGTCCGAATCTGTCGACTCACTCTCGTCATTCTGTTCATAGGAAGCATCTGACGACTCGCTGGTTTTACCTTTTTCTACTTTGACTCCGGTTTCATCACTGCCAAATATAAAGTTCGGATTTTTCAGTACAAGTCCTACAGCCATTATCAAAATAACAGAACATGCTGAAATCGCAAGAATCCTTTTTATTCTGGTTTTACGGCGTTTTTTTTCGTCAATTCTTCTGAAAACCTCGTTCAGATATTCATCATTATTCCTCATATTCAAAACCATCCTTCTCCAGCTGTTCCCTAAGAGCATTTTTAGCTCTGTTTACAAGCATTTCGGTAGCATGTACACTTTTGTTAATAATTACTGCCATTTCTTTACCGCTGAGGTTTTCAAAATACTTAAGCCATAACACCTGTCTGTACTCCGGTTTAAGCTTTGACAAAGACTTATGAAGCTCCTGCTTTTGCTCCTCCTTGATATAGGAATCAAGCATCTCATTTCCGGAAGACTCGTTGGCATATTCTTCAAGCGGAAGCTCTTTATGCCTTTCTCTTTTCCTCAGATAATCAATTGCAAGGTTCTTTCCGATGGAATAAAGCCAGGTTTTAAAAGAACTATTTCCTTTGAATTTCGGTCTTTTAACACCGAGGACAGTAAAAGCATCGATGGAAAGGTCTTCAGCCGCTGCCATATCAACGACATAAGTGTTTATGAACAGCAGAAGGCCGTCTTTATATTTTAAGACAATATCGGCAAAATACGAATCTTTACCGGTTTCCAGAAAAAGCTGGTAATTTTCGGCATCTTTATCCATTTTCCTTCTGCTCCTTTCCTTGCTTTCACTTATTAGACGTACTATTTCAAAAAAACTCACAGACTTTTTTAGGCAAACACCCTCACGTTAATCACATTCTTCCCTTTTTTATTGACATTTTCCATTTTTTCAAAAATAAACTTACCCATCCCACGTACATTCACGCTTTGGCCTTCTTTTAGAAGCTGTGAAGGGTTTTCGGTCTGGCGGCCGTCAATGTAGACCAGGCCGCGTGCAAAAAGTTCTGCTGTTTGTGAACGGGATTTTTTATAGACTCCTGATATCATGGTATCGGCACGGAGGGACGAAACTGTCAGTTTCAGTTCTTTCACATCTCCTTCAGCCTTTTCGATTTTTTCTTCACTCAGATTTATTTTCTTGGCAACAACCGTTGTATGCTTTATCCTCACCAGCTCTTTTTCTATCATTTCCGCCATATTTTCGGCGCAGAAAATATAGGCCTTTTTTTCTTCTACGATTATGTCGCCGATTACAGCCCTCGTAATTCCGAGATTCATCATAGAACCGAGATAATCTCTGTGGCTTAATTTATCGGCAAATTTGCAGTTTAGCGGCTCGACCTTTATACAGGCTATGGGAAATTCCTGCTCATAGCCCAGCTCCTCAGGATTTCCGAAACGGCATATCACTCTTTCGGCATCAACATAGCCACCGTAAAGGGTATAGGAAATTCCAACGCCGGATCGTTTTTCTTCATCTATTGTTTTAAGAAGTATGTCTTTTTCGGAAAGGCCCAGAAAACCTGTGAAAGTAAAGATGCCTTTTCGGTCGGAGGCTGCAGCCAGGTCTGAATATTTTTTTGAAAGGATATCAAAATCTGTCATTTTTCTGTATATTCCCCTCATCCGTCAGCTTTGCTGACTTCTTCTCCTATTAATGCTTTACTTATAAAGACTCCTAATTATATGCATCGAGCATGGTTTTAAGGTCTTTTAGTTTTATAAGGCTGTTTACGTTTCCGCGGAGCTTTGACGAGCCCGGAAAACCTTTAAAATACCATGCCACATGTTTTCTCATCTCACGCATGGCAACATTTTCTCCCTTGTCCGCACACATATCTTCCGCCTGCCTCAGTACCATGGCTTTTACCTCGTCAATGCCTGGTTTTTCGAGTATTGTCCCGTCTTCCATATAGGCTTTGCATTCCGCAAAAATCCAGGGATTTCCGAGAGCCGCTCTTGCGATCATAACGCAGTCAACTCCGGTTTCGTCAAACATTCTTTTGCAGGAGTATATGTCGGTCACGTCGCCGCTGCCTATTACCGGGATTTTTACGGCCTTTTTGACGTCTGCGATGCATTTCCAGTCGGCATGACCGTAATAATACTCGCTTCTGAGCCTTCCGTGTACCGCAACAGCCGAGGCGCCCGCGGATTCCGCCGCCTTTGCGATCTCAACGCAGTTTTCACTGTCAAAGCCTTTGCGGATTTTTACAGTCACGGGTTTCCCTGCTTTTTTCACCAGAGCATCCACTATTTCAGATACAAGCACG
>DFFN01000190.1 GCA_002369525.1 Lachnoclostridium sp. UBA3775
ACAATTTTGTCCATTGTCTTTTCTACTGCCATTTCAGCCTCCGAATATGGGTTTTCTCACCCTTTTTTAATACTTTTTGAAGTTTATCAATTTTTCGGGAAAATGTCAAGATGCTGTACGCTTTTATTTCAGGGACCAGATTTTTATTTCTGCCTTTCCCCTGTCTGTCCGCAAATATTTCTCGTGTTCCGTCGAAAAAACCCTGCTTGTAAAGACAGCTTCACCGTCATTGACAAAAATCTCTACCGAACTGGAATCGATAAATACCCTGAGTTCCGAAAGGGCCGCAGACAGCTGCAGCTTTCTTGAAGGTCCTTCGCTTTCGTTAAAAACGATATCCATTCCGCTTCTGTCTATTTCAAGTTTTTTTTCGGAGGCATCATAAGAAACCGAAAGACCGCCCTGTCCGTCCTTTCCCGCAAATAAGCGCATCGAAAATCCTGAGCCTTCTTCGGCATCCGTTTTTATTAGAAGTTCCGCTGCCTTAGGAAGCTTTACATTCTCATAATCACCGGCTCCGGCTTCAATTTCTTCTTTCCTTAAGCTTTCGAGCTCCTTCACCGGTTTTTGGATCAGTCTTCCGTTTTTTACCGAAAGCTCTCTGGGCAGGGTAAGACATCCCGACCACTCTTCCTCGTCGGTCGGATAAGTGACATCTGGAAGTCCCATCCATGCGGAAAGGATGTGCCTGCCGGTTCCCGCTGCACAGGCCGCAGCATAAAAATCAAATCCGAAATCCAAGAATTCCAGCTTACCCTCCGGCAGAAATACAAGCTTGTCCCAATCCATCTTTCCGACAAGATAGGTATTATGGTTCTGACTTCCGCCACGTCCGGGAAGTGACAGATGCTGAGGGCAGAAAATGAGTACGTCCTTTCCGTCGATATGTTCTATGGACGGACATTCCCACATGATTCCGAGGTCTTCATAGCCCGGCACGCTGAGTTCTCCTGCAAATTCATATCCCGAAACCGCATTATCTGATTTATATACGATCACCCTTCCCTTCTTTTCCGGGGTCTGGGCACCGAGTATGATATAGTATTTTTCTTTTTCCTTTATATAGACAATCTTGGGATCCCTCTGATGTTCAGTATAGACGGGATTTTCTGAAAACAGCGGCTTTTCCGCCTTTGTTATCTTACCTTCCCTGTCCATCGAAGCAAGCAAGGTAAAGGGATGTCTCACATAATCCGCATCTCTGTGGTTTCCCGTATAATAAAGATACAAAATATCATCAAGCACGAATCCCGAACCCGAATATGCTCCTTTATTGTCAAGTGCATCACCTTCATCCGGCGAAATACCGATACCACAGTCCTCCCAGTTTATAAGATCCCGGGACTTAACATGATACCAGTATTTAAGGCCATGTACGGCACCCCAGGGGCACCACTGATAAAACAAATGCCAGTTTCCGTCAAAAAAGGTAAATCCGTTCGGGTCGTTAAGCAGCCCGCTTACCGCCTGAATATGATAGTTCTGGCGGTAAACCGATTTTTCCGCTCTGTCATGAAGCTCCTTTATTTCCGAAAGATCCTTAAGATACCTGTATTTTTCTTCTCTGGTCCATTCTTTCATATGCGGTCCTTTCAAAGTCTATGCTTTCTGCTTTTTATATTCCGAAACATCGGTTTCAAGCACAGTCTTTCTGATTGAAAGAATTCTTCCGGGTGATACCGAAAGCTCATCATAACCCATGGCAAGAAATTCCTTTGTAAGCGAAAGATCCGCTCCGAGCTCTCCGCATATGCCCGCCCATGCGCCGTGACGATGTGCCGCATCCACAACCATCTTAAGCATTTTCATAATTGCCGGATGATGAGGATCATAGAACATATCGAGCGACTGATTCTGCCTGTCGATTGCAAGCGTGTACTGGGTAAGGTCATTTGTGCCTACGCTGAAGAAATCAACCTCCTCAGCAAGCTCGTCGGCAATCATGACCGCTGCCGGAGTTTCTATCATTATTCCAAGTTCAATATTTTTGTCGTAGTTCAGTCCTTCGCTGTCAAGCTCAGCCTTGATGTTTTCCACTATACTCTTAATTTTCTTAACTTCGTCAACCGATATTATCATCGGGAACATAATGGAAATCTTCCCATACGCGCTGGCACGAAGTATTGCGCGAAGCTGTGTTCTGAACACATCCGGTCTGGTCAGGCATATTCTTATCGCACGTAGTCCGAGGGCGGGATTTTCCTCTGCGGGAAGGGCAAAATAGTCCGCCTGCTTGTCGGCTCCGATATCAAGGGTACGGATGATAACCTTCTTGCCGGCAAGAGTCTGGGCAACCTTTTTGTAGATCGCAAACTGTTCATCCTCGGTCGGATAATTGTCCGAGCCTAGATAAATAAATTCGGAACGGAAAAGTCCGATACCGCCGGCGTCATTCTTGAGCACAAGGCCGAGATCCTTTGTGTCGCCTATATTTGCGTAAAGGTTTATCTTCTGTCCGTCAAGAGTAATATTTTCCCTGCCCTTAAGCTGTTCCAGAAGTTTTTTCTTCTCCAGCTCATTTTCAAAAAGCTTTTTCTTTACTGCAAGAGTCTCATCGTCGGGATCTACATATACTTTTGCCTCATAGCCGTCAACCACTGCAAGCTTTCCGTCATATTTCTCATCGAGAGGGACAGGACAAGTGATAAGCGCCGGTATTCCCATCGTTTTGGCAAGTATGGAAGTATGTGAATTTGCGGAGCCGTGCACAGTAATAAATGACAGGATTTTTTCTTTATCCATCTGCACGGTTTCCGAAGGCGCAAGGTCATCCGCAACAACAATAACCGGCTCATCCGAAACAAGACCGTCACCTGCGTTTCCGGAAAGGATACTTATCAATCTTTCTGAAACATCTTTAACATCCGCCGCCCTTGCCTGGAAATATGCCTCATCCATTTCCGAGAACATCTTTGCAAAATTGTCTCCAGTCTGGGCTATTGCATATTCGGCGTTTACCTGCTCCGTCTCTATCATGCTTTCCACGGATTCAATAAAATCTTCATCATCGACCATGAACTGATGCGCATGAAAGATTTCCGCGCCCGACTCGCCTACCTCCTTCAAAGCCTTATTGTAAAGCTCTTCCAGTTGTTCCATCGCCACTTCCCTGGCATTTTCATATCTTTTTATTTCCGCTGCGGAATCTTCCGTCTTCAGTCTTTTTACGGAATTTTCCTTCTTTTTATAGATGCTGAGTTTTCCTATCGCAATCCCCTCAAATACAGCTTTGCCCTCATATGTAAACATTTCGCACCTCCTGTTGTCATTTCTGCCCGCAGGCGTCCATTGCAAGCTTTATGCAACCCATTATCCCCTGATCATCATTTAATGCAGCAGGTATAATATATCTGTCCATATCATTAAGTTCTTCGGTTCTGATATAGCCATTAAGATTTTCTTTTACTTTTTCCCTTATCATCGGAAAAAGCGACATCTGATGCATTACACCGCCCCCGAGTATTATAACCTGGGGACTTGTGATCAGTATCAGGTTGGCAAGAGCCTGGGCAATATAATAGCTTTCAAGCTCCCATACCTCGCTTCTGTCGGAAAGTTCTTTTCCCGGCTTTCCCCATCTTTCTTCTATCGCGGGCCCTGCGGCCAGTCCTTCAAAACAGTTTTTGTGGAAAGGACATTTTCCGGCATAGGTATCATTTTCTGCTTTTACAAGCGTCATATGTCCAAGCTCGGGATGAAGCATACCATGAACAATTTTACCGCCCGACAGGATTCCGCCGCCTATTCCCGTGCCGATCGTTATATAAAGGGCATCAGAAAGATTTTTGGCCGCGCCCCAGGTTGCCTCGCCAAGCATGGAACCGTTCACATCGGTGTCAAAGCCTATGGGTACATTAAGCGCTTTTTTCATGGTTCCGACCAGATCGTAACCGCTCCAGCGAAGCTTCGGTGTTTCCTGAATATGGCCGTACTCCGGTGTATTTTTGTCAAGCTCTACCGGTCCGAAGCTTGCGATTCCAAGTGCTTTAATATCTTTATTTTCAAAATATTCGATTACCGCAGGCATGGTTTCCTCGGGAGTTTTCGTAGGAATTGATTTCTGTTCAATAATCCTGCCGTTTTCATCCCCGATGGCGCATACCATTTTTGTGCCGCCTGCCTCAAGTGCTCCGTATAACAATTCAACCACCCCGCAAGTCTAATTATATTTTCGGGGTTTTCTCGTGAAAGAAAACCCCGGCATGTGCTTAATAATCAATGATCGGTTTTAAGGAATTCCTAAAAATTAGCCTTCATAAAGCTTTCGATTGCAGCAGCTGCTGCCTCCTCATCTTCCCCTTCAACCTTTATGGTCACTTCATCGCCTTTTACTATTCCCATTCCCATGAGCTTCATGAGGGAAGTAGCCTTTGCGCTCTTCTCACCTTTGTTAAAGGTAATCGTGCTTGCAAATTTCTTAGCCTCCTGAACCAAAAGGCCTGCAGGTCTTGCATGGATTCCAACCTCATCAGTGATCACATACTTAAATTCTTTCATTGTTTATTCCTCCTGAATTATATTTTTACATTCTCATAATCATCGCTGTTGGTCAGAAGGACCACAACGGTTTCGGCCTTTCCGGCCGCCTTGATCTTCGCCCTGTCAAATTCGAGAAGCTTCTGTCCTTTGACTACATTATCGCCCTCAGAAACATAAGGAGTAAATCCGTCACCCTTCATTTCAACCGTATCGATTCCAACATGGATCAGCAGTTCCATATCTTCTGCGCCGGTAATTCCTATCGCATGTTTACTTTCTGCCACGGTACTTATCTCACCATCCATGGGTGCATATACAATTCCTTCGTCAGGCTCGATTCCTACGCCCTGTCCCATCATTCCGGATGCGAAGGTAGGATCATTTATCTCTGTATACGGAATAACTTTTCCTTTTGTAGGCTGTCCAATTTCTCCTGCCGAGCAGCTTATTACGGTATTTGCAGTGATTTCTTTTCCTTCATCTGCCTTTGGCTCACAAGCCACGGGCTCAGCCTTCTTCGGTTCTTCCACGGAAGATGCTCCTGCCGATGCGGAAGCTGTAGCTGCTGCCGCCTCAGCCGCTTCTTCTTTCCATAATACCATTGTAAGGGCAAATGCCACTCCGCCTGAGATTGCCAGAAGTATCGTATATTTTACACCATTGTTGATCGTCAGGTAACCGGGAATACCTGTAACACCGTATGCCGTAGCACCTATCTTTGCCAGTGCGCCGAATACCGCACCGCAGGCAGCACCTATCATGCCGCAGACAAAGGGTTTCATAAATCGCAGGTTAACACCGAAAATCGCAGGTTCGGTGATACCGAGCGAGGCGGAAAGTGCCGAAGGAACCGCAACCGTCTTAAGCTTAGCCTGTCTGCATTTGATACCTACCGCAAGACACGCGCCAAACTGGGCAAAGTTCGCTGCTGAAGCTATCGGCATCCATGTATTGAGACCGTCCGCCGAAAGCATACCTGCCTCTATAACGTTGTACATATGGTGAAGACCCATTACCACCGTAACGGGATACAGCGCACCCATTACAAATGCACCCGGCGTAAATTTTACGAGCCATTTTGCGCCGTCAAGAACATAATTTTCAAGAGTAGCAAAAACGGGACCGATAACTACGAAAGTAAAAAGGGCGGTAACAAATACCGTTGTGATCGGAACAACGAAAAGATCGATCATTTCATTTACATGGTCATGCAGCCATTTTTCTATTTTGCTCATGAACCAGACGGCAATCATTACCGGTATTACATGACCCTGATAACCATGTCTCGAAATAGAGCCCACAACATAGTCGCCCACCTTCAGGTTTCCGAAAAGATTCCATGTAGGTATCTTTCCGTTCGAGACTCCGAAGAAACTGTTGATAGCCTCCTCACTGCCGACATTCCATCCGTTCAAAAGACCCGTGTGGACCATCATAAGACCGATAACTGCAGCAAGATAAATATTTCCGCCGAAAACCCTTGCGGCACTGACCGCAACGATTACCGGTAGAAATGCAAATGCTGTATTTGCAACCATATCAAGGAAAGCATACCAGTCTGTATCCGCAAACTCCGGAAAGGCCTTGCCGAGTGCCTCGACAACACCCATCATCAGACCGGATGCCACTATGGCAGGAAGTATCGGCACAAAAACATCACCGACGGATTTCAACATTTTCTTCCATGCCGGCTGTTTTGCTGCGGCAGCCGCCTTTACATCATCCTTGGTTGCGGCAGTCATTCCGGTCACCGCAAGGAACTGATCATAGACCTTGTTAACAGTACCGGTTCCGATTATCAGCTGAAGCTGGCCGCTGTTTTCAAACATACCCTTAACGCCTTCTACTGCTTCAAGCTTTTTTTTGTCAATCTTGGAATTGTCTTTGATAACCAGACGAAGTCTGGTCGCACAATGCGCCGCCTGGGCAACATTTTCACGCCCGCCGATATTAGACACTATCTCCTCTGCGCACTTTCTGTAATCTAGAGCCATATGAAGTTACCTCCTCCCAATTGCAGCAAACCCGTTCACGGTCTGTTAAACCCTACGTAAAACAGCCGCTAAAATACAATTCAATATTAACATACACCCGGGCTTAATGTCAACAAACATTCTCCGGATGTATGTAATTTACCATCTTCTTACTCCCTTCATTTTGACTTTTTCATTATACATAATGTCATCAGCCCGTTTAAACACGCTCTCTACAGTCAGATCACGTAAAGGATCAAACTTGGCCATACCGATCGCAGCTGAGATTCTGTCCCATTTTTCAAGGCTCCATTCCCTTGAAAGCTCAGATATCATGCCTCTGAATTTTTCCACAAGCTTGTCGGCATTCGTATAGTCCTCACCCATCAGAATAACCGCAAACTCATCGCCGCCGATTCTGAAAACAGGGGAATGCTTGAACACATTACAGATGATACGGCTCAGCTTAACGATTGCCAGGTCACCCTTATCATGTCCGTAGGTATCGTTTATCAACTTCAGGTAGTTCATGTCGGCCATTGCAACTCCGAATTCCGTAAAGCCTTCAAGTACGCGGTTATTTAGTGTCTCACGCATGTTATCATAGGCCGTCTTGTTCCTGATCCCTGTCAGGGTATCCTTCATCGCCATATTCTTGGCTTCGGCTTCGCGCTGCTTGCTCTCGCTTAACTCACGGTTGGTATAGACCAGTGTTCGCATGTAATCGTCAAGCTCCAGCATCATCTCCGAGGTCTGTCTTGCAAGCTCGCTCACTTCTGTCTTGTTTACCGCAAGCTTCTTAACCTTATCGGCAACCGCCACATCCTTGCTCTGTGAATATTCCCTGACATTTTCAGTCAGCTGCGAAATACGCCTCAGATATCTTCTGTTCACGTACCACAGCATTATTGCAAAGCCAAGTAAGAGTATAGCCCCGATGATCATCGAAATCCTTGTCGTATTCGCAAGTATACGCTTGTTCATATTTTCGATGGATATCTCGGCACATATGAGAGCTACCTTCTTTCCGTCTATGTAAAGAGGGGTATAGCAGCTGTAGTTATTGCCGTATTTATTGTCCCAGACCTGGAATTCATCCATCTGTTTGCCTTTTTCCCATGTATCCCAGAGCACCTTGACTTCGTCGCGGGGATTTTCTTCGGGAGGATCGATGGCGTAGACTTCCATATAGCCCGGCATATCCTTACGTTCGTCTCTCAGGGCATCCACGAAATATGCAACGCTTCCGTCGTCTGCGGGTTCTATCAGATAGGTATATTCAAGATCGAAGACCTTTTTTGCATCCTCAAAGGTCAGAGCCCAGTATTCATAGTCATAAATAAGGTAAAGAAGGAGCAGGTCTTCCGGGAGGTCGTCAATCGTTACATCCACTCCGAAAAGAGCATCGGGGAAAACCTTTTTGAATTCATTATTAAATGTTTCAAGTGCCGTGTCATATTCCGTAAAGTCGATCGGAACATCCAGCTTATCATGGTAAAGCTCAAGATATTTATAGTAGTTACGGAAATCATCCTCGTCATGAAGGATGATGGTTTCGAGATATTCGTTCACGTTTCTGATTTCTTCAAGCTTAAGCCTTTTATAAGTGCTGCTTTCGTTACGATAGGCTACCATACCGAAAATGACCGTAAGAACAAAGCTTACGAGCAAAAATATTGACGCAAACCTTACAACCAGCGTGTTTATTTTTTTCGTTCTGTCGGCATTCATCGATTCTAACCGTCCGTTTCAGTCACTTATAAGTTCCAAAAGCTTTTCACCTTTGAAGGTATGTTTTACCCTTGCAAAAAGATATTCCGCAGACAAAGCCGCAAGCTCGTCCTCCACCTCCGGGCTTACCGTAAACGAAAAAAGCTTTGCTGCCGGAGTGCTGCATATGAACCACAGGGCATACCTGCTTGATGGATTAAGGACCATCACGTCCTTTACCGGAAGCTTTTCCCGGCATTTTTCACAGACCGCTCCTCCGTTCAAAACGGAAAAGCCCCTGCTGTCCTCGGGGATTTTTTCATGGCAGACCACGCATTCGTTAAGCATCGGGCCTTCCCCGCTGATCACACAGGTCCTCATTTCAAAAACAGACCTGACAAGCCTTCTGCTCATCTGCCCCCTTACGAGCGCTTTAAGCGCAGTGTAGAGAAGCTTCATCATTTCACGTTCGTCATTGCCTTCTTTTGTATAGAAATCTGCCACTTCGCAGAAATACATCGCATAGTATACGCTGTCAAGGTCTTCCCTTATTTCGGAAAAATACTCCTGTACCTTAACTTCGGATATCGTGAAGCTGTCCCTGCCCGAAAAAAGCGAGAACTCGCCGAATATGCAGGGCTGAGTAACGGCGATCAGGTTATTGCCCGGACGCCTTGCACCGCGGGCAAAGGCCGCTATCTTGCCTTTTTCTTTTGTAAGTATCGTCACCCTCCTGTCATAATCGCCGACCGGCATGACCGAGAGAACGATACCGCTTACGTTTTGCAGCATGTTCATTCATCCTGTCTGTATCCGAAATTCTTCATTAAGATGTCAGAGTCTCTCCAATCCTTTTTAACCTTGACCCAGAGCTTTAAATTGACCATGCAGCCAAGCATGGCTTCGCAGTCCTGTCTTGCCGCCGTTCCTATCTTTTTAAGCATCGCGCCCTGTTTTCCGATTATTATGCCCTTATGAGAATCGCGTTCGCATATTATCGAAGCGTCTATGTCGATAAGTCTTCCGCCGGGCCTTTCCTTCATCTGCTCTATCGTTACGGCTATGCCGTGAGGTATCTCCTCGGACAGGAACTTCAGGGCTTTCTCCCTGATCAGCTCGGCGCAGATCTGCCTTTCCGGCTGGTCGGTAACGGTGTCTTCGTCATAATACATCGGACCCTCGGGGAGATATTTCCCTATCACCTTAAGAAGTTCTCCGGTGTTTTCTCCGGTAAGCGCGGAAACCGGAACGATTTCCGCATAGTCCATCTCCTTGCTGTAGACCGTTATGTCTGCAAGCAGGGCTTCCTTTTTAACCGTGTCGATCTTGTTCACGACAAGTATGACCGGAGTTCCCGTCTTTTTCAGAAGCTCGATGATATGCTGTTCTCCGGCTCCGATATACTCAGTCGGCTCCACGAGCCAGAGTATCACGTCCACCTCGTCAAGCGTCTTCTCTGCGATATTTACCATGAACTCTCCGAGTTTGTTCTTGGCCTTATGGATTCCCGGCGTGTCAAGGAATATTATCTGCTTTTCCTCATCGGTATAGACAGTCTGTATCCTGTTTCTGGTAGTCTGCGGTTTGGAAGAGGTGATGGCGATCTTCTGTCCTATCAGGCGGTTCATAAGGGTTGATTTTCCCACATTCGGACGCCCGATGAGAGTGACAAAACCGGATCTGAATTGTGTTGACGCATCTGACATGCTTTATATCCTCAATCTTTTAAAAAATCTAGTTAAGTTCCTTTATTTCCCTGAAAAGATCAGCATCCTCCTGTATCTTTCCGGCGCTGCCGACGGTACAGATGTAGCCCTGTCCGGCCGCGGCACGAAGTACGGGTGCAAGCTTCCTTATATCTTCGCAGGTGCAGTCGAGTATCTGTTCCCTTTCCTTCTGCAGGCTTTCACCGCTTAAATTCCTGAGCCATGCAGAGAAGGAATATTCGCCCATTGCCCTCGGAAGCTTCGGAAGATCGGTGTTGCTGAGGGTACCGATTATATATTTTTCAACCGCCTCGCGGTCAAGCTCAAGGCTTTCGATGTAGTCGGCAGCCTCCTCAAAGATCTTATACGTATTCTTAAGGTTGGGATCCCTGTAGGAAACCATGCCGCAGTTTCCGGAGATTTTCTCATATGAGAAGAAGCATCCGTAGGCACCGCCCTTTACCCTTACATTCATCCAGAGGTAGTCATAGGCAAGTATGGTTTTAAGTACCGCAAAGGCCCCGGTGAACTCAACGCCTGCCTTTTTATAGTTACCTGTGCATGCACAGTACTGTATCTGTCCGTTGATCTTAAAGGCTTCGTTCCTTGCTTCGGGAATGTATACCTTAAAGTCGATTTCAGGTCTTACTATATCCTGTGTCTGCTTCTGCTTTCCGCGCAGTTTGTCCTTGAAAACCTTTAAGGCATTCACCAGGCTTTCATATTCCGCACCGCGTCCGGTGAGATTTACAAGGATATTGTCGTGTCTTAACACAGAATCCCTTACATACAGAAGCTTTTCGATCAGTGAATCGGCCTTCTCGTCAAAGTTTTCGTAAAGATCCTTGATGAATCCGTAGTACTCGATTCCTCCAACCATCTGTTCAAAGGCGGAACGCTCCGAGAAATATGAGTAGGCCCTGTCTATTGCGGTGTTATGGCCCGATTGTATCAGTTTGCTCTGCTTTGAGGCAAATATCTCGCCTATCACATCCTTAAGCCTCTTCTTGTCGGTGAAGAGGGAGGACAGAAGCATTTCATAGCCAAGCTCAAGGCATTTTCCGATGTTTGCGGTCAGGCTCTTAAGCTTCAGGCAGATGTATGCAACAAAGCTTTCCTTATCGCCCGGCATGTTGTAGGCCGAAACGCTGGCCCATATGCCGCCCGAATACTTTCCGCTCTCATTTGTCAGGTCAAGATAGGAATAGTTTTCGGTATCTACGCTTCCGATGAGGTCGGTAAACAGCGAAACATAGGGAAGAAGCTGCGGGTCGTTGTTCAGCGCAAAATAAAGGCTGATATAGGCTATGCCGTTGGTATCGATGTCGGTGAAAACGATCCTGCTGCCTTCGGCTTCACGCTCCTCATAGACAGGCTGCAATGCTTTCCTTTCAACATCCGAAACCTTGAGAACGGGAAGCTTTGCGAGGTCCTCCTCGCTGTCCGCTTCCTCCTGATAGGCAAGAAGCGCCTTTGTATCCTCAACAAGCTTTTCCTTTTCCTCATCGCTTAGTCCGGAAAGATACTTTGCGAGCTTTTCTTTCAGCGCCGCCTCTTTTCTGTCGGTAAGACCGGGATCGGGCTCCGATACAAGTATCACCTTATGAGGATTGTCAAGGAATTCGGTCTTTATGAGATTTTCAAAATAGCCCTTGTCGATTTCCTCCCTGAGCTCTTTAAACACGGCAAGCGGTTTGACGTTGGTAAAGACCTCATCGTCGTTGTACAGCCAGGTTTCAAGCATGCTGATGCCGTAAACAAGGCCTCTGGGGGTATTTCCGGTATCTGCCTCACGGGTCGAAAATTCAAGGGAATTCAGGGCAGCAACAAGGCTGTCACGGTTAACGCCGTTTTCGCACGCCTTTTTCAGCTCTTCTTCGGTTATCCGCACAAAATCATCAAGCCTGTCTTTTTCCGCAAAGTTTGCGGTAAGCTCGAAATAGGGCTGTCTGATATATGAATTAAAGCTGTGGAGCACGTTCTTGCCGATACCGGCATCCTGAAGTGCCTGTCTTACCGGCGCTCCCGGGATTCCGAAAAGCACGCTGTCAAGTATGCCGAGAGCCGCGATTTTTTTATAGTCCGGCCTGTCGGCGCCCATCATGATATTATAGCTGAGATATGTT
>DFFN01000154.1 GCA_002369525.1 Lachnoclostridium sp. UBA3775
TGATCGACGACTCGATCGTGCGCGGTACCCAGCTTCGCGAAACAACGGAATTCCTTTATGCAAACGGTGCAAAGGAGGTACATATCCGTCCTGCCTGCCCTCCGCTTGTATATGGCTGTAAATATGTGAACTTCTCAAGATCAAACTCCGAGATGGATCTTATCACGAGAAGAGTGATAGCAAAGCTTGAGGGAACAGAGGAACCTTCTGAGGAGACCCTGCAGAAGTATGTTGATCCCGACACGCCCGAATATGAGGCAATGGTCGAGGAAATCAGAAAAGAGCTTAACTTCACAAGCCTTAAATTCAACAGACTTGACGATATGCTTGAATCGGTGGGAATTCCGGTTGAAAATCTTTGTACTTACTGCTGGAACGGTAAAGAGTGATTTTGAGACCTCCAAAAAAACACCCCGAAGATGAAAATGATCTGGATCGGAGGATGAGTGAAAAAAGTACAGCAGAAGGGAACAGGAAAAATGTCAGAATTTAAAGAAAAAAAGTTTGAGGGGGAAAGAGCCTGCTACGGAAGTGAAGGAGCATATTTTGAACTCTGTGTTTTTGAAAACGGAGAGTCTCCCTTAAAGGAAAGTAAAAATATTGAGCTTTACGGTTCGCAGTTCCGTTGGAAATATCCGCTGTGGTACTGCAAAAACGTAAAGACTGATGAGACCACCTGGTTTGAAATGGCGAGAGCCGGAGTGTGGTATACCGAGAATATCTCCGTGAAAAACTGCATGATACAGGCTCCCAAGAATTTCAGGAGAAGTACGGGCATAGAACTTGAAAATGTGAATTTCACCAATGCACTTGAGACGCTCTGGAACTGTAAGGATGTAAAGCTTAAGAACGTCACGGCCGCAAAGGGTGATTATTTCCTTATGAACTGCGAAGGTCTTGAGGCCGACGGACTTATGCTTGACGGCAATTACTCGCTTGACGGGGCAAAGAACTGCGTGATAAGAAATTCAAAGCTTCTTACCAAGGATGCTTTCTGGAACAGCGAGAACATCACGGTCTATGATTCCTTCATCGCGGGAGAGTATCTCGGCTGGAATTCAAAGAATCTGACACTCATAAACTGCACGATAGAAAGCCTCCAGGGCATGTGCTACATCGAAAATCTTGTGATGAAGAACTGCAGGCTTGTCGACACGACGCTTGCTTTTGAATATTCGGATGTCGATGTGCAGATCGATTCGAGGATTGAAAGCGTATTTAATCCAAAGAGCGGCACGATAAAGGCAGAGGAGATAGGCGAGCTGATAATCGAGAAGGACAGGGTTGACCCCGAAAAAACAAAGATTACCGCAAAAAGCATAGAAAAGAGGTCCGACAGACCGGAGTGGCTCAGATAGCTGGAAAAAGCGGGTGGAGACAGTTTGAAATACGATTTTGACACAATTTATGACAGAAGAAGGTCTGACGCCGGCAAATGGGCTGTGGGTCCGGACGAGCTTCCGATGTGGGTGGCCGATATGGACTTTAAAACGGCTCCGGAGGTGATTTCTGCGATGCAGGAAAGACTTGACCACGGGATATTCGGTTACGGGGATGTACCGGATGAATGGTATCAGGCCTATATCAGCTGGTGGAAGCGCCGCCACGGCTTAGAAATCAAGAAGGAATGGCTCGTGTTCTGCACCGGAGTGGTTCCTGCAATTTCATCTGCGGTAAGGAAGCTTACAAGCCCAAACGAAAATGTTGTGATACAGACACCGGTCTACAATATTTTCTTCAACAGCATAATAAACAACGGTGCAAGGGTGCTTGAAAGCCCGCTGGTTTATGAGAACGGCGGATATTCGACGGATTTTGAAGACCTTGAGAAAAAACTTTCCGACCCTCAGACAAGTCTTATGATACTTTGCAATCCCCACAATCCGGTGGGAAAGATCTGGCCGGCAGAAGAGCTTGCGAAGATTGCGGAGCTCGCGGATAAATACCATGTGACTGTGATCAGCGACGAAATACACTGTGACATTACGGAACCGGGAAAGGATTATGTTCCCTTTGCATCGGTAAGCGAAATAGCCGCACGGATAAGCGTGACCTGTATTTCGCCGACAAAATGCTTTAATCTTGCCGGACTTCAGACGGCAGCGGTGTGCGTGCCCGATAAGTTTCTGAGACATAAAATGTGGCGTGCGCTTAACACCGATGAGGTGGCGGAACCGAATTCCTTCGCGGTATGCGCGGCGGTGGCCGCTTTTAATGAGGGTGAGGCCTGGCTTACACAGCTGAGGGAATATATTTCGGAAAACAGAAGATTTACCGAAAGCTTCATAAAGGAAAAGCTTCCGGAAATAAAAATGATAAAGGCGGAGGCAACCTATCTGGCATGGCTTGACATCAGTGCTTTAAGCACAGACAGCGAGGAGTTTGCCGAAAGCATCAGAAGAAAGAGCGGTCTGTATTTATCGGCGGGCGCTCATTACGGGGAAAGCGGAAAAAAATTTTTAAGACTGAATATGGCATGTCCGCGGGGTATTTTAAAGGACGGGCTTGAAAGACTTTATAATTCGATTGACAGATGGCAAAACAGCAACAGTAAAGGATAAGCGGAGAGGTTTACGATGAAAGGCTTAAAAATGCCGACGCTGCGGGCGTGGGCTTTGTGATGAAGCCTCTAAGCGAGGGCGCCGAGCTTGGAAAGCTTCTTAAGGACACCGATGAAATCATGTACATAAAGAAGAGTGCAAGAAAAAGACTATACTGATTAAGGACTGGTAATAAACGAAATAATGCACACAGAATTTTTGATGGGAAACGAGGCAATTGCAATGGGAGCGCTGGCTGCGGGCGTAAATGTGGTCTGCGGCTACCCGGGCACTCCTTCTTCGGAGGTGCTTGAAACCGTTGCAAAAAGAAGGAATGAGAATACCTATGTTGAGTGGTCGGTAAACGAAAAGGCTGCGCTTGAAATGGCTGCCGGTGCCGCATATTCGGGTGCGAGGGCACTTGTTACCATGAAGCAGGTCGGATTAAATGTTGCCGCGGATCCTCTTATGAGCCTTGAATATGTAGGAGTAAAGGGAGGGATGGTCGTGCTTGTGGCAGACGATCCCGGCCCGATTTCATCCCAGACCGAGCAGGACACAAGAAGCTTTGCGGCATTTTCGAAGCTGCCCTGCTTTGATCCTTCGTCGGCGGAGGAAGCATATGAAATGATACAGGAGGCCTTTGCTCTTTCGGAAAAATACGGCACTCCTGTTTTTCTGCGCCCTACGACCAGGGTCTGCCATGGTTATGCAAGCCTTGAAATAAAGGATGAGGGCGAATATTATGTAAATAAGCCGGAAGGCTTTGTGAAGGACAGTAAGAGATGGGTGATTTTTCCAAGGCTTTCCTTTGTTAACCACGGAAAGATAGAGGAAAGAAACGAAAAACTTGCGAACATTTTCTCGGATTATGACAGGAATTATATATGTGGGTTCAAGATGCCTGTGGAAAAGGACCCGGAACTAAAAAGAAAAGGCGTGGCAGCGGGAGGCATCAGCTTTGCCTATGCCGAAGAGGAAATTGCTCTGCTCTCGGAAGAGTCGGAACTTGGAAACGGGCTTGAGCTTCTTAAGATTTCCACACCCTTTCCGTTTCCTGAAGCTCTTGCAAAGGAATTTCTTGAAAACCTCGATGAAGTGCTGGTCTTCGAGGAGCTTGACCCTGTAATTGAGAAAAATCTTACCTATGTCTGCGGTAAATACAATCTTTCTGCAAAGATTTACGGTAAACTAAGCCATCATATGCCGGCAGCGGGTGAGAATACGAGGGATATAATAAAGGAAAAGCTGCGTGAGTTTGTGTTGGATGGCGGAAAGGATGATGTTATAAAAGAAGACGCCAAGGGTCAGGCAGTCTCCGGAACCATTCAGGTTCCCGACCTTCCCGTCCGTCCTCCCGTTCTCTGTGCGGGCTGCCCTCACAGGGCTTCCTTTTACGCCGTAAAGCAGGCAATGAAGGGAAAAAAGGCCTTCTTCGGAGGAGACATCGGCTGTTATACCCTCGGAAACGCGATGCCGCTTGACATGGTCGATACCTGCCTCTGCATGGGCGCGGGCGTAAACATTGCCCAGGGCATCGGAAGGATAGAGCCGGACACGACCTGCTTTGCCTTTGTGGGCGATTCCACATTCTTTGCCTCTGCGATAACAGGAGTTGTAAATGCGGTCTACAACCAGGCTGACATGACCCTTATCATACTTGACAATTCCACGACCGCGATGACCGGGCACCAGCCCCATCCCGGAACCGGAAAGACCATGATGGGCGATGTGGTGGCAAAGATAGATCCGGTTAAAATCCTTGAAGGAATAGGCGTAACGGTGGTTGAAACCGTAAATCCTCTGGAGCTTGATGCGGCGGTTGAAACGGTAAAGAGAGTAAGCGCGCTTCCCGGGGTCAAGGCGGTAATTTTCAAATCGCCTTGCATAGCGATAGTAAAAAGCAGTAAAAAATGCGCCATCGATCCGGTCAGGTGCATAAACTGCAAAAAGTGCATCAAAGAAATCGGATGTCCGGCCCTTTTCATAAAGAACGGCAGAGTTGAGGTCGACGCTTCGCTCTGTACCGGCTGCGGGCTTTGTGCAAAGGTCTGCCCGGTCGGGGCCATAAACTGATACACTTACGGTCAGAAGGAGGCATAAAGTGGGTCTGTTCAGGAAAAAAGAGAGAACGGTCAGACAGCTTGATTATGACAGGGAAGAGGAGAAGCCCGTAATTCATGCGAGCATATGCAATGGCGAGAAAGTCGCGGGCTTTAAGAATATACGCACGGGAAAATTCAGGGAACAGTTCATGGTGAGAAGCGATGCCGAAATTGAAATGTTCGCGAAAATGTGCGGTGTGGAAAAGGTTGACAAGGAGTACTAGATGAAAAGACAGCTGAACGGCGAAGAATTCAGGCTTTTGTGCAGAAGCCTTGAAGAGCTTGGCATGATAAAAATACGTTCGAGGCTTAAGCAGGAAAGCACATATATCAACGGCATTACCTTCTACCGGTCAAGCGACAGCCCGGAAGGAAAGATAATAACCTTCGCCGAGGACGATCTAAAGGATGACAAAGGCAATACCTACATATTCGACTACCCCTATTATGCGGTTTTCGGCGAACTGACACCGGGAAAAAGAATGATAGGCATTTACAGCGGGGACGATTACTATGTAATACCTGTGGACGGAAATACCTTTACCCTGGTGGGAGCGGTAAATGCCACAAGCAGTCTTGACCTTTCAAAAGCAAAGAAGCTTCCGACACCGATAGTTTTAAAGCTTCCGAAGGAGGACGCAAGGCAGGTTAACGACATGGACACCGCCGGTATAAAGGATGCGATCAAAAAAAGCGGGAAATTTACCGCGGGCAGCATTGCCGGAAGCATAGCGCTGAGCCTTCTTAGCCTGATCGTTATAGGCCTTATCTGGATCTTCATCGTCGCCTCGATAGCGGATGACATGAGCAAGACGGTATTTGCCGTGATCACTGCGGTCGCTGTGGTTCTTTTTATCTTCTGTGTTTGCATGAGCATAAAGTTCTTCAAAAATATTTATATCAGAGATGTTCAGAAGATGAATTATATAAAGCAGATAATGATAGTCGGCATAGAGAAGGAAAAGATTACAAATTCAAATCTTTCCTATGTGAGCTTTTATGAATGGGTAGGCGATGAGCTCAGATTCACGCGTCTTCATGTGGGATTTGCTCAGATGCTTTTGATAAAGGATGCAAAATACGGCGACATTGCCTATATGCTGACAAAGGATAAATACAACGAAGCTAACGTATTCACGACAAGAATGTTTGCCACAAAGGAAATGGTAGAGAACAACCGCTTTTAAAAGCGGATGAAATAATCAGGAGGGAAAAATATGTTTCTACTTGTTTGGGGCCCCGGAAGCTTTGCGGGACTCGTCATCGGTGTTATTGTCTGCGCTGTCCTCGCATTTGTTGCGATCAAGGTGTCAAAGAAGGAAGGTGCGACGACTCAGGCAATACTTGCAACTCTTTCCGAGGAAGAGAAGAATGAAATGATGAACCAGACCTATACCAAGGCCGAAGGCAAGGATATGTATACCACCAATGCTTTCATCGTTTCGATCACTCAGGAAGCAGAGAAGTCAAAGGTTCTCATCATGTTCTATATGCAGGAGCATCAGGCTTACTACACAAAGACCGTGAAGATGACGCCTGCGGATGTTGCCGCAAAGGGCTATGCTCCCCACAGCTTTGTGCCTGCGCTTATGAAATATGACAAGGAAATGCACTACTATGATTTCAAGAAGCTTATCTGATAAGCATTCACGGAGTTTTTGATGAAAAACATTGTACTTTGCGGCATAGGAGGCCAGGGCACTGTCCTTGCCTCCAAGCTTATTGCGGCGGCCGCCATGAAAAAAAATATACCTGTCATGAGTGCGGAGACCATCGGAATGGCACAGCGTGGCGGAAGTGTTTTCTCGCACCTGCGCCTTGGTGAGACCGTGGATGGAAAGAAAAAGGCTCCCGCATCGCCCATGATAGCAAAGGGCACAGCCGACATTATCATCGGCTTTGAACCCGGTGAGACCGTAAGAATGCTGCCCTATCTTAAGGAAGGCGGGCAGGTGATCACCTCGGCTCATGCAATAATGCCTGTTACCGCCGCACTTACGGGAGGTTCCTACGACGGCGGCGGGATGCTTGATTATCTTTCAAAAAAGGCCGGCAGACTGATGGTTGTCGATACCGATAAGGCATGTGAGGCACTTGGCAGCTCCAAGGTAATGAATGTGCTTTTGCTCGGCTATGCGGCAAGAAGCGGAGCACTCGGGCTTGATACGGAGGATATTAAAGAGGCTTTAAAGGAAAGACTTAAGGAAAGCCTGTGGGAACTGAACTTCAGGGCACTTGAATACGGAGCTTTGACAGATAATGAATAAGAATAACAATATCATCCTTTTAAAAAGCTTTTTATACTGGGCTGTGATGGCAGGCTTTACAGGACTTGCGGTTTTCATACAGCTGATAGGCATTAAAGAAGTCGGAAGCGGCGGGTCGGGCTTTTTGCCCGTATCCATTTATACCGTAAACCCGGTATTCTTTACAATAGGAGTCCTGGTTTTTCTGGCAGCAGCCTTTTTTATGTGGTT
>DFFN01000155.1 GCA_002369525.1 Lachnoclostridium sp. UBA3775
GCGGCGAGAATATCTACCCGAAGGAAATCGAAGAATTCATCTATACTCATCCGAAGGTAAGCGACGTCCAGGTCATCGGCGTTCCCGACAAGGCAGCCGGTGAGGAAATCATGGCATGTATCATCCTTAAAGAGGGTGAAGAAATGACCGTGGATGAAATGAAGAAATTCGTGCTTGACCATATGGCAAAGCACAAGGTTCCCAAATATATTGAGTTTGTGGATGGTTTCCCGATGAACGATGCGGGCAAGATCCAGAAGTATAAGATGCGCGAGTGGGCGATCGAGAAACTCGGACTGCAGGCAGACGCATCTATCGAAACAGCATAAAGAAAAGGATTATTAAGAACCCCAGCCTCATAAACGCAATGCGTTCACGAGGCTGTAGAGAGGGGAGTAAACTCCCCTCTCCTGTGATTTAGAAAAAAAATCATCGCTGAAAATAAATTTTCGCGCTGATTCTTTTTCTAAATCAGGTTCTTAAGTGAGTTTACAATATGAAACACATAATCGACGCACACTGCCACATCTACCCGGACAAGATCGCGATGCGTGCTGTGGCAAGCATTGATAAATTCTATGACGGGCTCCCCGCAGAGCACTACGACGGAACGATGTCGACACTTCTTAAAAACGGTACCGCTCTCGGGATAGATCACTTCATTGTATTTTCCGTTGCTACCACGCCCCATCAGGTCGGAAGCATAAACCGTTATATCGCCGGAGCCGTAAATGCGGCCGGCGGTAAATTTACGGGACTCGGAACCATGCACCTTGATTCTCCCGATTACGAGGCCGACCTTGATACCATCACGGAACTGGGACTTAAGGGCGTAAAGATGCATCCCGACACCCAGGATTTTAAAATTGACGATCCGAGGGCGATGAGAATATATGAGCTTTGCGAGGACCGCGGACTTCCCATCAACGTACATACCGGAGACCATCGTTTTGACAGGTCGAATCCCAACCGTACCGTGAATGTACTTAAAGCTTTTCCAAAGCTTAAATTCATCGGACCGCACCTCGGCGGCTGGAGCGTCTGGGAGGATGCCCTTAAGCTTCTTCCGGATTTTCCGAACATCACCGTCGATACAAGCTCCTGCTTCTATACCATGAAGCCCGAATTTGCCAAGGAGATCATCCGCGCCTTCGGTTCGGAGCGTGTCATGTTCGGTACGGACTATCCGATGTGGCCTCAGGAAAAGGATATTGAGTTTTTGAATAATCTGGGGCTCACGGATGAGGAGCTTGAGAATATCTATTGGAAAACGTGTACGAAATTATTAGGGCTGAATATCAATTAAAAGCAGAAAAATTACCCCTCATCAGTCAGCTTCGCTGACAGCTTCCCCCTGGGGGAAGCCTTTATAGCCTTCCCCTTGAGGGGAATGTGCCGAGCGTAGATTATCGTAATGCGTAGCGTTACGATGCCCCTCTGGCGAAGAGCGAGGCGGATGAGGTGTCTTAGAAATAACCAATTCGACAGGAGAACCAACATGTCAGAAAACAAGAAAACCTATGTCACCATGGACGGCAATGAGGCTGCGGCTTACGTTGCCTATGCTTTTACAGAGGTAGCGGCAATTTATCCCATAACCCCCTCCTCTCCCATGGCCGCAAAGACCGATGTCTGGTCTGCAGGCGGCAGGAAGAATATTTTCGGTCAGGAGGTTACGCTGGTTGAGATGCAGGCTGAATCAGGCGCCATTGCTGCGGTTCACGGAGCTGCAGAGACCGGCGCGCTTGCAACAAGCTACACCTCTTCACAGGGTCTGATGCTGATGATCCCTACCATGCACCGTATTTCGGGAGAGCGCCATCCCGCAGTGCTTCATGTGGCTGCGAGAACGGTAGGAACCCACGCTCTTTCGATTTTTGGCGACCATTCCGACATTTACAACTGCCGTCAGACAGGCTGGGGAATGATCGCAAGTGCCTCGGTACAGGAGGTCATGGACCTTGCTGGCATCGCACACCTTTCCGCGATCAAAAGCCGCATTCCCTTCATGCACTTTTTCGACGGCTTCCGTACCTCGCACGAAATAGCAAAAATTGAGCAGATTTCCTATGACGACCTGGCTTCCCTTGTGGACTATGAAGCACTTGACGCCTTCCGTGCACATGCGCTTAATCCCGAGCACCCGATGGTCCGTGCGACAGTCCAGAACTCCGACATATATTTCCAGGTCCGCGAGGCAAACAATAATGACTATGCCGAGCTTCCGGACATTGTTGAAGACTATATGCAAAAGATAAATAAGATCACCGGCAGGGATTACCACGTATTTAATTACTATGGCGCTCCCGACGCCGAGCGCGTGATCGTTGCGATGGGCTCGGTTTCCACCTGTATTGAGGAGGTTGTTGACTACCTTAACGCCAAGGGTGAGAAGGTCGGCTTCATCCAGGTTCACCTTTACAGACCCTTCGATATCAAGCGTTTTGTCGCTGCAATTCCCGCTACATGCAAATCCATCGCAGTGCTTGACCGCACTAAAGAAATGGGCGCAGCAGGCGATCCTTTATATGTTGATGTCTGCACTGCTCTCCGCGGTCGCGCAGATTTAACCGTTGTCGGCGGACGCTATGGTCTTTCCTCAAAGGATACCACACCAGCACAGATTGCGGCAGTATATGAAAATCTCAAGCTTGCTAAGCCTTTAAACAGCTTCACCATCGGTATTACCGACGATGTTACCCATCTCTCGCTTCCCGAAGCCGGTCCCTTATACTTTAACGAGGGCGGCGTTGTAAGCTGCAAATTCTGGGGTCTCGGCGGTGACGGAACCGTCGGTGCAAACCATGACACTGTTCAGATCATCAATAACCATACCGACAAATTTGCCCAGGCATATTTTGAATATGACGCAAAGAAGAGCTTCGGCGTTACCAAATCGCACCTGCGTTTCGGCGACGTACCGATCCGCTCCTCATATTTCGTAAAACAGGCTGATTTCCTTGCCTGCCACAGCCCCATGTACATAAAGAGCTACGACATCGCTGAGGAGGTAAAGCCCGGCGGAACGCTGCTTGTAAACTGCTCATGGGATATGGCTGCCCTCGAAGCAAATCTTCCTGCCAAAGAAAAACGTTATATTGCAAACAACAACATCAATTTATATACTATAGACGCAATTTCAATTGCACAGCGCCTTGGTCTCGGAAACCACACGAACATGGTTCTGCAATCGGCATTCTTCCATCTCATGCCCGTAATTCCCGTTGAGGATGCGGTTAAGTACATGAAGGATGCCTGCACAAAGCGTTTCTTTGCAAAGGGCGAGGAGGTTGTAAACAAAAACCTTGCGGCAATCGACGCAGGTTCAGAAGGCCTCGTAAAGATTGAGGTTCCCGCGTCATGGAAGGACGCTATCGAGGCACCTAAGCCCGCACTAAACGTGCCTAAGGTTGTTACCGACATCTTAGATCCCATAAATCTTCAGAAGGGCGATGACCTTCCGGTTTCGATGTTTAAGGACTATAAGGATGGTGTCATGGATATGGGTCTTACCGCCTATGAAAAGCGCGGCATCGCCACCTTCGTTCCCGTCTGGGATCCCGCACTCTGCATACAGTGCAACAAGTGTTCATATGCCTGCCCTCACGCAGTAATCAGACCTTTCCTGATTAATGACGAGGAGGCAAAGAATGCTCCCGAAGGCATGAAAATGACCGACGCGAATGGCAAACAGGCAGCCGGCCTTAAGTTCTCACTTCAGGTTTCGAAGCTTGACTGTACAGGCTGTGGCTCATGCGTAAATGTTTGTCCTGCCAAGGAAAAGGCAATAAAAATGGAGCCTGTGGAGAAAGTTGACGACAGGCTCGATATCTGGAATTATGCTCTTGAGCTTTCTGACAAGGGCGATGTTTTCGATCCTTATACCGTAAAAGGAAGCCAGTTCAGACAGCCGTTGCTTGAGTTCTCGGCTGCATGTGCAGGCTGCGGCGAGACACCCTATGCAAAGCTCCTCACCCAGCTTTACGGAGACCGTGTTTACTGGGCAAATGCAACAGGCTGTTCCCAGGCCTGGGGCTCGGCAATGCCCGGAATCCCTTATACGACAAACAAGTGCGGTGCAGGTCCCGCATGGACTAACTCTCTCTTTGAAAACAATGCGGAATTCTCACTCGGAATGGTACTCTCCATAAGACAGCAGCGAGAAGCAGAAAAGATGAGGGTAAAGGCTTTCAGGGAAAACTGCAGCGACGAAAAAGTAAATACAGCAATTGACAAATGGCTTGAAACCTTTGATGATTTTGATGCCAATAAGGAGGCTTCGGTAAAACTGATCGCAGCCTTAAGAACACTTGGCGATAACAAAGAGGCTGAGAAAATCCTCCGCTACAAAGACCAGCTTGCCAAGAAAACCTTCTGGATGTACGGCGGTGACGGCTGGGCCTATGATATCGG
>DFFN01000173.1 GCA_002369525.1 Lachnoclostridium sp. UBA3775
ACGGTATCGCGGCGCACTGGAAGTACAAGGAAAATCAGGACGGCAAGCATTCCGACAGCAATGAGGCAGAAAAGCTTTCATGGCTTCGCGAGATACTCGAATGGCAGCGGGATTTCTCGGACAACAAGGAATTCCTTAATGTGCTGAAGAGCGATCTCGACCTGTTTTCGGACAGCATCTATGCCTTCACACCGACAGGTGAGGTAAAGCAGCTTCCGAACGGCAGCAATCTCGTCGATTTTGCCTATGCCATACATTCGGCAGTCGGAAACCACATGGTCGGCGGAAAGGTAAACGGAAAGCTTGTTCCGATAGAATATGTGATAAAGAACGGAGACAGGATTGAAATCCTGACTTCGCAGAATGCCAAGGGGCCGAGCCGTGACTGGCTTAAGATCGTAAAGAGCTCCAAGGCTAAAAACAAGATAAATCAATGGTTTAAGACCGAGCTCAAGGAAGACAATGCGGTCAGGGGACGTGAATTCCTGCAAAGCTATTGCAAGGCAAAGAGCATTAATTTAAACGAGCTGCTTAAACCTGAATATATGGACAGCTGCGTTCAAAGATACGGTTACAAGGACTGGAATTCCCTGCTTGCGGGCATAGGCCATGGCTCGCTTAAGGAGGGCCAGGTTGTAGGCAAGCTGCAGGAGAGCATGAGAAAGAGCAAGCCGGAGGCTACCAAGGCAGAGGTTGAGGAAGCGCTTTCGAATTATTCCAATCCCCAGGCATCCAGCGTCCATAAGGACAAGAAAAACCAGGGCGCGATAATTGTAAACGGCGTAAACGACGTGGCGGTGCATTTTTCAAGATGCTGTTCGCCGGTGCCAGGAGACGAGATCGTCGGCTATGTGACAAGAGGCCGCGGCATTACAATACACAGAACGGACTGTGTGAACGTTATCAATATGCCTGAGACTGACCGCATCAGGCTGATCGAGGCAAGCTGGAACAAGGATGCGGCAGACCTTGACAATATGGTATACAACGCCGAGGTCCGCATCTATGCGAATGACAAGCAGGGACTTTTGCTTGAGGTTTCGAAGGTCCTTTCGGAAAGCTCGGTAAACATCAGCTCCATTATGGCAAATACCGCAAAGAGCGGAGTGGCAACGCTTACCATAAGCTTTGAAACGAAGGGAGCGGCGGAGCTTGACGAGATAATGAGAAAGCTCAGGCAGATTCCGAATGTTATCGGTATCGAGAGAACGACGGGCTGATTGACGGAAGTCGGATTGGAAACGGCATATGGATTATTTTTTAAAAATAGTTACGGTCGGCAACATGTACACAAACTGCGGGATAGTCGGAAATCCGGAAACAAAGCAGTGTGTGGTGATCGATCCCGGAACAGAGGCGGCAAGAATAAAAAAAGAGGTTGAGGCTTCGGGCTATGAACCGGTTGCGATCCTTCTTACACACGGTCATTTCGACCATATCGGCGCAGTGAACGAACTGAGGCATGCATGGAACGTCGAGGTATATGCCGGCGCAAAAGAGGTTGAGCTCATGAGCGATCCGGTGCTTAATGTCAGCTCGAACGCATGGGGGGCATGTACGGTCGCTCCCGATAAAACTTTGTCCGACGGTGATATAGTTGAGGCCGGCGGCATGTTTATCACGGTTCTTGAGGTGCCGGGCCATACGGTGGGAAGCATATGCTTCCTTTTCCCGCTTTATGGCATGGTTTTTTCCGGCGATACTCTTTTTGCGGATTCGATAGGAAGAACGGATCTCCCGACAGGAGAACCTAAGGTGCTTATTGAATCGCTGGTCGATAAGCTTTTTATGCTTCCCGATGACACCCAGGTCTTCCCGGGACATGGTCCTTCAACCAATATTGGTTATGAGCGCAGAAATAATCCTTACCTTAAGGAGCTTCTGAGGGACAGCGTACAATATGTTGATGAAAGTGACATAAAAAGAAGAGGCTTTCCTTTTTTCAGAAAGAAAAAAACTGACAAATGATGTAAAGTGAAAGGATTGAAAGGGTTTTGGATATTGAAAGAGTTAAAATCAATATTTCGGGGATTGATATTTCCCAGGCCATAAGACCGCTTGTTCAGTCCTTTTTCGGTAATATAGAGTATGAATATGAATATGTCGGTACGGACGAGATAAAATATGCCGACCGTACTGTTGACAGAGGAGTCCTTGACATATCCTGCTGTTTTGAAGAAAAAAACGCGGAATGCAAAATCTGCTGCAAAGTGGAGGATATTACCCAGGAACATTTCGAAAAGCTCCTGAAAAGTGGGGATGACGGCATCAAAACAGACTGCGTCAAACGCGAAAGTGGTGACGAACTGCTTTTTGGCTGCATCAGGGACATAAATGTTTCGGATATCAGCGAATACAGATATGCCGCAGGCCGCATGGTTTACGATCTTTTGCATGCCATTACCGGAAAAACGCTTCCCTGGGGAGTGATGATAGGCATCAGACCGACCAAGCATGCCTATGAAGCCTATGAGGACGGCAAAAGCGAGAATGAAATCAAAAAGCGCTTTGTAAACGAACTCTATGTATCGCCTGAAAGGGCGGATATTTCGATGGAAATTGCAAAGAGGGAGCTTGAAATACTGAACCGTTTTGATTATCGCGATGGTTACAGTCTTTATATCGGAATCCCTTTCTGCCCGACAACCTGTCTTTACTGCTCTTTTACCTCATATCCGGTGGAAAAATTCGGTCATCTGCGAGAGGCATACCTTGGTTCTCTTGAAAAAGAAATGGCCTATGCTTCAAAAGCCTTTTCAGGAGAAAACGGCAGTAAAAAGAAGCAGTTGAACAGCATATATATCGGCGGCGGAACGCCGACGGCGCTTGACGAAAGGGAACTTGTGAGACTGCTTGAGGCGGTGCATAAGTATTTCCCAGTTGAAAGCACCCTTGAATTCTGCGTGGAAGCGGGCAGGCCCGACAGCCTGAATCCCGAAAAGCTCAGGATCTTAAAACAGTACGGTGTCACAAGAATCTCGATAAATCCCCAGTCGATGAACCAGAAGACTCTCGATCTTATCGGCAGAAGGCACACTGTGGCTCAGGTTTACGAAGCTTTTAAGATGGCAAGAGAAGCGGGACATGACAACATAAACCTGGACATGATTCTGGGGCTGCAGCAGGAGACACCCGACGATGTAATGAATACGCTTTCGGCAGTAAAAGAGCTTAAGCCCGAATCCCTTACGGTACACACGCTTGCGATCAAGAGGGCGGCAAGACTGAAGCTTGAAAACGAGAAGTATAAGGCGCTGGCGGCAAGCGATGTTTCACGCGCGGCGGATCTCACAAGAGTGTTTGCGAAAGAAAACGGTTATGTGCCGTACTATCTTTACAGACAGAAAAACATGGCCGAAAACCTTGAAAATATCGGTTATTCAAAGCCCGGAAGGGAAGGACTCTACAATATTCTCATAATGGAGGAGAAGCAGACGATACTTGCTCTCGGAGCCGGCGCGACCACAAAATACGTGTTCCCGGAAACCATCCATCCCGACGGCAGCAGGGAAACCAGGATAGAGAGAATTGAAAACGTAAAGAGCCTGAAGGATTATATAGAGCGTGTCGATGAGATGGTAGAAAGAAAAGAGACGGCTATCAGGAGATTTGAGGGTTAAATAAAAAATATGGAACTCAGCAGGGAAATAACCCTAATACAACAGATAGGCAGGGAGACCGAATATAAAGAGGATATTTCTGCGGTTTTCGATCACGGGATGATAGTCGCTATGCTGACGGAGATCATGGCGAAGCGGCTTTCGCTTTCCGCGGAGGAAACGGAGGATATCGCAAAGGCCTCGATGCTGCATGACGTCGGAAAGCTCAGGCTTTCGGCCTACCTTTACGGCCGCAATGCAGAATTCATGGATATTGACGAGATCAAGTATTCAAGAATGCATCCGGTCCTGAGCCGGGATATTGCGGCGAAAAGCGGCCTGTATAACGATAACATTTTGAAATATATTTACTACCACCATGAAAACGAGGACGGAACGGGCTATCCCGAAAGACTGTCCGGTGATGCGATACCTAAAGGCGCAAAGGTTTTGCATGTATGCGATACCTTTGTTTCTCTCGTGAGCGAGAGACCGTTCAGGCGTGCATATGCAATCGATACTGCGCTTGTGATCATGTCGCTTGAAGCAAGGAACTATGATATCAGGCTGTTCATGCTCCTGATTGATATAATATATTCGGAAGAGTTTGAAACAGTGAACAGATTCATTGCTCAGGCAAATGAACGTTTTCTGATGCAGGCTTCCGATAAAAAAGTGAAAGAAAGAGAGAATTAAAAATGGAAAAAGTACAACCCAGAATCTTACCCGGCTTTATGGAGCTTCTTCCCGAGGACCAGATTGCCTTTAATAAAATGTATGACACAATAAGACGCGTCTATGAAAAATTCGGTTTTCTGCCGATAGATACTCCGGTAATCGAGCTTTCGGATGTTCTGCTCGCAAAGGCGGGCGGCGAGACTGAAAAGCAGATATACCGCTTTATGAAGGGCGACAACGATCTGGCTCTGCGTTTTGACCTGACTGTACCCCTTGCGCGTTATGTATCGCAGCACTTCGGTGAGCTGACCTTCCCCTTCAAACGCTACCAGATGGCAAAGGTTTATCGTGGCGAGCGTCCGCAGAAGGGTCGCTTCAGAGAGTTCTATCAGTGCGATATCGACGTTATCGGCGCCGAAGAGCTTGACCTTATTTATGACGCAGAGATACCTGCCGTAATTTACAATGTCTTCAAAGAGCTTGATTTCGGCCGCTTCACCATCAGGATGAACAACCGCAAGGTACTTAACGGTTTCTTTAAGGCTCTCGGCTACGGCGGTAACATCGCAGATATTCTCAGAATCATCGACAAGCTTGAAAAGATAGGCGAGGAAAATGTAAAATCCGAGCTTACAGAGCTTGGCGTGAGCGGTGAGGCCATTGAAAAGATCCTTGCGTTTATTGCCATAAAAGGCAGCAACGATGAGATGCTTCAGGCTCTTAAAGCAAACGGTGTTGATGACGAGCTTTATCTGTCCGGCGTTGACGAGCTTTCACAGGTGGTAGGCTATCTTCGCGGATTCGGTGTTCCGGATGAAAATTTCACTCTTGATCTTACGATCGCAAGAGGACTTGATTACTATACCGGCACGGTTTTTGAAACCCAGCTTAACGATTTCCCGTCCATGGGCAGTGTATGCTCCGGCGGAAGATATGATAACCTGACAGAGTACTATACCACCAAAAAGCTTCCCGGCATCGGAATTTCCATCGGCCTTACCAGACTTTTCTACCAGCTTAAAGAGGTCGGAGCGATAAAGAGCGAGACAGCCTCTTTGGTTAAGTGCCTTGTTGTACCGATGGGTAAGGAGCAGATGGGAAAAGCACTTGAAGCAGCCAAAAACTTAAGACAGGCAGGCATTCCCACCGATGTTTATTATCAGGAAAAGGGCATGAAGGCCAAAATGAAATATGCCAACAAGCTCGGCATCCCGTTTGTTGCAATCATCGGTGAGGAAGAGGCAGCGGCAGAATCCGTAATGCTTAAGAACATGGCAGAGGGCAGCCAGGAGATGGTAAAAATCTCGGTCCTTGCGGAAAAAATCGGGTAAAAAAGGCCAATCCATACAATTTCTTTACATTTTTTTGCGTACTTCTTTGAAAACAGCCCCTATAATGGGGTACAGTAAAAGAAAGGAGTACTTGAAATATGAGGAGGAGAAAAAGACATAATACGGCGGCAGGCATAGTAACGGCAATGATCATGCTCAGTATCGCAGTTATTGTTTCGGCGGTACTGCTTCTTGTAAAAAATGAAAAGAAAAGTAAAGCAATTGCGGAAGCGGACAGTTACGAAACATATGAGCATGAAACCCGGACCGAAAAAATTTTAAAGAACGACGGATATTCAAAGGAAAATACCGATGTGTATCCGGAGGTAAAGACGAAAAAAAATTCGGAAACGAAAACCGTTAAGGCTGAAAATGTAAAAACAATTCTTCTTGATGCCGGACATGGTTTCGGCGACCCGGGCACTTCCTCGGATTTCCTCGGGTGTAGCGAGAAAGACGTTACCATCAGGATGGCAAAGCTTTTAAAAGCCGAGCTTGAAAGCAGGGGATATGTGGTTGACCTTACCCATGACGGAGAGACTTTCCCTTCCGAGCAGGAAATAATCGGGATGGCGGATGAAAGGAAGCTTTCGTACAAGGCGGAAAAGTTTGAAACCAACAGAGTATTTTCGGCCTATGAAAGAACCATATATGCCAATGTGCTGAATGCCGAAAACAAGTACAGCCTGTTTGTCTCGCTTCATGTAAATGCCCTTGAAAAAGGAAATGCGTCAGGTTTCCAGCTGGATTACTGCTGTGAAAATGCTTATTCTCCCGCATCAAAAGTGGCAGCGGAAAGCATCAAAAACAGCCTTGAAAGTAATTTTCCCGATACCCGCATGAAATATAAAGAAGATACATATGATGATGCTTTCATCGTCACCAAATATTCCGAAATGCCGTCACTTCTTCTGGAAATGGGTTATGCGACCGATGAGGGTGATGCGGCAAAACTTAACGATGCCGGATGGTGCAAGCTTTTCATAAAGGCTGTGGCAGACGGAATTGAGGCAGGTATATGATTAAAATTCTGATAGTTGAAGATGATGAAAATATTGCAAAAATGATAATGGCGACCGTATCAATCGTGGGCTATGAAGCCGAGATATGCGACGATGGTGCGGCCGCTGTTTCTCGTATATTAAACGGAAACTACGATCTGGTGCTTCTTGACGTGATGCTTCCGGGAATCGACGGCTTTGAGATCATGGAAAGAATAAGCGGCACCGAAGTGCCGGTTATTTTTCTGACCGCACTCATGGATGTTGCCGATAAGGTAAAGGGACTTAGGCTTGGTGCTGAGGATTATATCGTAAAGCCATTTG
>DFFN01000060.1 GCA_002369525.1 Lachnoclostridium sp. UBA3775
TACAAGGTATTCATTTTCTCCGCTGCCGCTGACACGAAGCCTTATATTCTTCTCCCTGACCTTCAGTCCGTCGGTATATCTGATGCAGCATCTTATGACTCCCGTGAGAAGTCTGCTTCTGTTTCTTATCATCAGCTTCAGATTAACCGTCTTACCATCTTCGATAACAACTACCGGACAGACGATCCGGCCCTTTATCATTTTTCTTCTGATCAGGAGGTAGATAAATGACACAACAAGAAACATCGCTTCTGCGACAGCTAGGCGCACAAGCGATGTACTATCATATATCAGTGACATATATGTCGTATAAAAAATGATGATTATCGTGATGATATAGCTTATCAATTAGCCTTCCTCTTCTTACCGCCTGCAACTGACGGCGCTTTAATGCTCTTAAGGATATCCTTAAGTACATCCTCCTCAGTTACTCTGCCGACTCTGGCCTTTGTACTGAGTACTATCCTGTGCTTTGCAACATCCATGAAAAGCTCTGTGATATCCGACGGAAGCACATAGTCTCTGCCCCTCAGGTATGCCCAGGCTCTTGCAAGTCTGCTGAGAGCGATGGTTCCTCTCGGGCTGACGCCGAGCTCTATCATTTCATTGTCTCTTGTCTCCTGCATCAGCTTGACCATATACTCATTTATACTGTCATGAATAAAGACCTGAGCCACGCTCTGCTTCATCCTGTTCAGCATTGCTCCGTCTATAACTGCATTTACCTCTTCATCCCCTGAAAAGGCCGCTTTATTCTTAAGTATCATCATTTCCGATTCCATGCTCGGATAACCCATGCTCATGCAGACCATAAAACGGTCAAGCTGAGACTCCGGAAGCAGCTGTGTTCCGGCGCTTCCCTTCGGGTTCTGGGTTGCGATCACTATGAATGGATCAGGCACGCCGTATGAATTGCCATCCACGGTAACCCTGCCTTCTTCCATAACCTCAAGAAGAGCAGACTGGGTCTTCGGCGAGGTACGGTTGATCTCATCTGCAAGAAAAAGATTGCACATAATGCTGCCCGGATAATAGATAAAGCTGCCCTTATTCTTGTCATACATGCTGAAGCCAAGGATGTCTGAAGGCATTACGTCAGGCGTGAACTGGACTCTGTTCTCACGCAGCTTCATTGCCCTTGAAAGCGCAAGCGCAAGCGTGGTTTTTCCGACTCCCGGTACGTCCTCTATCAATATATGTCCTCCGGCAAGTATTGCCGCAAAAGCTTTTCTGATACACTCATTCTTGCCTGTCACGGCCTTTGAAACCTCATTCATTACCGCAATGGCCTTCTGGAATTCAATGCTTCCCATAATTCTCCCTCAAAACATAAATAATCGGCAGAATACTCCGCCGATTATTTATTTTACCATATTTTATTGATTTATACAAGATGAGGAAATGTTTTTGTCTGATTTTTATGTTCGCTGAATATCCGGCATTAACCGAAATATCTCTTGAGAAGGCCTTCAAATGCCTTGCCGTGTCTTGCTTCGTCCCTTGCCATTTCATGAACGGTATCATGGATAGCATCAAGATTAAGTGCCTTGGCACGCTTTGCAAGATCCGTCTTGCCTGCGGTAGCGCCGTTCTCTGCATCAACGCGGAGCTGAAGGTTCTTCTTGGTGGAGTCGGTTACAACTTCACCGAGAAGCTCTGCGAACTTAGCCGCATGCTCAGCCTCCTCAAATGCTGCCTTTTCATAATAAAGTCCGATTTCGGGATAGCCTTCGCGGAAAGCAACTCTTGCCATTGCAAGATACATTCCGACCTCTGAGCACTCTCCTTCAAAATTCGAACGCAGATCCTTTTTGATTTCTTCGTCAACGTCCTTGGCGATTCCTACAACATGTTCGGAAGCCCAGTTCATGCCGCCCTCTTCAACCTTGTTGAATTTCGATGCGGGAACCTTACATACCGGACAGAACTCCGGAGGATTGTCTCCCTCATGTACATAACCGCATACCGAGCAAACCCATTTTGCCATATTCCTAACTCCTTTCCGCTTTAAAAGCACCGCGGTACTTTCCGTACCGCCGAATATACGTCTACTATATCCCATTACCGCACCTCTGTCAATATCAAATAAATTTATTATATGATAACGCAGGTGTAATTGACGTCTTTCACGTCAAAATCGCTTTTTTAGCGGAATTTAGTTGATTTTATCGCTTCCGCGTCTTATGATAAAGCCATGAATTACGAAGGCATGATAAAAATAACGCGCAGTTCGGGCTATACAAAGCCGTACCGGCAGTCACCGGCCCACATCATAATCCCCGACAGGCTCCCTTTAAAGCTTGACATACGGGGCAGGCGCATTCTTCTTAATGTGGGGGAATTTGCTGTTCTCCCGCCTTTTTTGCCGTGCGCCTTTGCATCGGCGGTGGCAAGGGATGTGATCTCATTTGACTTTACTCTTCTTGCGGACAACCCCGAATTCACCTTTCTTCTTCCCGTGCTCTCCTTTCCCTATATATGCCGGTCCGAAAGGCCCGCACAAAAAGAGCTGTCAAAGTCTTTCGGCAGGATAATACCGGTTTTTGACAAGAGCAGGGCTCAAAAAGAAGCCGTTCCCGAAAGCGTAACACCCATAGACATCGCAAGAGCCATGACAGAATACCACGGTATTCACGGTCCCTTCACCGCGACAGCCTTAAACTCATTGTTCAACGCGCTTTTCTGCCTGATCGGCGAAGACATAGCCGGCGCGATAAAGGAAAGCGAGCCCGGCTTTGGCGAAGACGGCAGGCGTAAGCTCGGCCTTGCCATAAACTTTATTAACGATCATTTTTCCGAGCCTATAGACCTTAAGGAAACAGCAAAAGAGGCAGGCTATAATCATGCCCACCTCTCTCACATTTTCAAAAAAATATATGGTATTTCTCTTTATGACTATCTTATTTACCGCAGGGTAAACAATGCTGCAAAGCTGATATGCGAAGTCTCTCTTCCGACCTCGGAAATCGCTTCTTCCTCAGGTTTTTCAAGCAGCTCGACCTTCAACCGCTGTTTTCTCGGCGAGTTCGGACTATCCCCGAGAGATTTTGCAAAGCTTCCGGACAAAGAAACCCCGCCGGCATAAAGCTCAGCTTCCGGCAATGAAGAGGACTCCGAGTGTTCCTGGACCGCAGTGCGAAGAGATCACTCCGCCTGCCCTTGTCTCAAGTATTTCGTCAAAATAATTCAGGGATTCAAGATACAGTCTTACCTGCAGCACCAAAGCCTTGTCGCAGCCCGAATGGGTAATGAACACCCTTTCTTTGCGGGCTTTTTTAAGCTCCGGCTCCAGATCCTTTACATAATCCATTATCGCACGTTCATTCTTGCCCCTGTACTTTTTGTCGGGACGCATCTTTCCGTTCTCCACAACGATCTTGGGGTGAAGCTTTAACACGCTGCCCGCAAGCGCGGCAACGGCCGAACAGCGTCCTCCGCGATGAAGATAGGTAAGAATATCAACCGTAAAGCTTGCCCTTGACAATGGTATCAGTCTCTCAATCTCCTTAACGATCTCTTCCCTGTTCCTGCCGCTTTTCGCCATATCCGCAGCTGCAAGCACCAGAAGTCCGATGCCCGTCGAAAGATTTCTCGAATCGATCACTGAAACCCTGTCAGCGACCCCCATATCCTCCGCGGTCATGCGCATGATATTATAGGTGGTCGACATTTCAGAGGAAATCGTGAAAACAATTATTTCGTTTCCGGCATCTGTCTCCGGCTTTATCTTTTCTTCAAAATCCGCTATCGAAACCGCCGAAGTTTTCGGAGTTGTTTTGTTTGCATCCGCCCACTTATAAATTTCATCCGGTGAAATCTCCGTGCCGTCTCTGTATTCCTTCCCGTCCATAACGATGTGAAGCGGAATAATACCGATATTGTATTGTTCGCACAGTTTCTCCGAAAGATCGCAGGTTGAGTCTGCAAAAATCCTGATCATTTTTTCATGCCTTTCCTTAAAGTTTCATCTATTTCAATCGGGAAAGGAATTCTGTCGATGATGTCCCTTTCCATATCGATTCCCGGATAAACTTCAACGAGCTTAAGCCCCTTCTCAGTCAGCCCGAAAACGCAGCGCTCGGTGATATAAAGCACCTTCTGACCGTTTGCTACCGCGCGTTTTCCGGAAAAGCTTATGCTCTTAACCTCGTCAACGAATTTAGGTATATCTCCCTCATTTACTATATTAAGCTTTCCGTCATCCCTCTCGATCACCTTTAAGCCCTTGGTATCAAAGGTAAGGCAGAAAACAACCGTGGGTGTCTTCGCGGTAATGTTCGCGAAACCGCCGATTCCGGCATATGCACCCGGTCCCCTGTGCGAATTGACGTTTCCGTACCTGTCAACCTCCAGTGCGCCCATGAAACAGATATCAAGACCGCCGTTGTCGTAGAGGTCAAACTGGTTCGCCATATCATAGACCGATGCGGCACCGATCATGGCACCGAAAACCGGACCCGACGCAGGAAAACCTCCGACGCCGCCCGACTCAACGGTCAGTGTTATTTTATTGAGTATGCCCTTTGCCTTTGCAAAGCGGGAAATATTCTCGGGTATTCCGATACCGATATTTACGATATCCTCCTCGTGCAGCTCCTCCGTCGCCCTTTTTGCGATGATGTCGGCCGTCACATTGTTGCGGCGATGCGTTGAGGAAAGCCTGTCGATGATCTCGACCCACATATCCCACTGGCCCGAAGGAATTTCAAAGCTACCGGTAAGGGCCTCATAGCCGCTCTCGGAAGGCTCGGGTTCGATCACAACTATCGCATCCACAAGGCAGCCGGGAATAATGGCGTTACGGGGTCTTGCCGGCTTACGCACAAGCTTGTCGACCTGAACGATTACTTTTCCTCCGTTTGCCCTTACTGCCTGGCAGATTGAAAGCGCGTCGCCCGACATGTACATGTCATCAAAGGAAATGTTACCGAACCTGTCGGCTGCGGTACCCTTGATCAGAGCAATAGTCATCTTCGGAAGCTTATAGTAAAGGAATTCCTCTCCGTCAACATTCACGAGCTTTACATATCTGTCATCCTTCGAAATATTGTTGATTCCGGGGCCCTCGATCCTTGGATCCACAAAAATATCAAGTCCGACTTTAGAAAGCGCTCCGGGAAGTCCTCCGGCCTGGGCACGGATAGCATGGCTGATGCAGCCGAGCGGCAGGTTATAGGCCTCGAAACGATCCTCGAGTATCAGCTTTTTTGTGCTCAGCATTGCACCGAAATGGCCGCAGATCAGTCTGTCAACCGCGCCGTCACGGATATAGCCCTCGGCATTGCGGTTTTCATCCCACACACCGAAGCCCGCAGACGAAACCATCGTAAGGTGCGCCGGCGATCCGGTTTCCTTGAAACGCTTGTAGATTGCCTCATGCAGCTCCACCGGGCTTTCAATTCCGACGAAGGAATTTACACAGATGCAGTCTCCGTCCTTTATCAGTTTTACCGCCTCTTCGGCAGTCATTATTTCATACATCTATTACTCTCCTGAACCGACACTGTTTTTTATTATACTATATGTTGGGTTTTAAAGCAAATACAATTACAATGTGTTTTTAATCCTCAAATAAATCTCAATATATCTCCTCCGCCGTCTTCGCAAGTGCCATCGCACCGGCGCGAAGGAGCTCCTTGTCATGTCCGTAGCCGTAGAGAACTCCGATGGTTCTCATGCCGACCTCGGATGCGCCCAGCACATCGTAGAAGCGGTCTCCGACCATCAGCGCCTCGTAGGGATACATGATTTTTTCATCCTGCGATAATTCCACTCCCGCCGATGAAAGCGCATATAAAAGCACATCCTTCTTCTTTGAGCGTTTGTCATCGGGTGAAGCACCATATACTCCGTCAAAGTATTTCGCAAGGCCAAAATATTCAATTATCCTCTTGGCAAAATGCTCGGGCTTGGAGGTTGCAACATATAGCCTGTGGCCTGCTACTTTTAGTCTTTCAAGCATCTCGGGCACGCCGGGATAAACCCTGTTTTCCTTCCAGCCCAGCTCATTATATCTTTCGCGGTAAAGCTTCATTGCCCTGTCAATATCTTCAGGCTTGTCAAAATAATCCTTATAGCATTCCACCAGCGGAGGCCCGATATAGCGGTGGAGATTTCCGAATTTCTCCTCCGGCACGCCAAGGGCCGACAGCGCATATTTATGGCAGTTGATGATTCCCTCCTCCGAATCCGTCAGTGTTCCGTCCAGATCGAAGAAAATATTTTTATATATATTTTCGGGCCCGAAAGCAAGCATGGCCCCCGCTCTTTTTTCAAGCTCGGACTCATTATTTATTCCGGGTTCCTCCATCGCCTCGTACAGAAGCTCGTTAAGGACCATGCCCATACCCTTGCCGGGTTTTGCGCCAAGCTCAATAAGCCTGCGTCCGTCAATCTTTAACTGCGAAAGCATATATGGCTCGCCGTTCTCAAAAAGTCTTTTCAGGCTTCTTTCCATCCCGCCGATTTCAGCCACTCCCGAAGAAAAGAACTCCGGTGCCTGAGCCATCATATCGGCATACTGAACCGGTATCAGCATTTCACATGCCCTGCGGCCGATCTCACCTGCAAGATGGGCAGCCGTGTGTTTTTCCTCGCTCCAGTCATATCGGTAGCGGTCGTCATGACGGCAAACCAAAGTATTTACAAGCTCTATCGTTTCATTGTCGAACTTAAGCCTGTGCATTATCTCATTTGCCATCACTGCGGAAACTGCCGGATGGCCGTAGAAATGTGCACCCCTTGCATCAACAGTCTTCGTGGCAGGCTTTCCGATGTCATGAAGGAGCATCGCAAGCATCAGTATATTCTTGTCCTTATCACTGAATACAGATGAATAATCTGAAATTCCAAGGTCTGTAACCGTGCTTCCCGAAAACTCACGTTCCCTGTCACCCGGGTGCAGACTAAGCAAAGCATGCATTACCTTTATGCTCTCAATAATGTGGTCCGCAACGTTATATATATGGTACTCGCACTCCTGCCCTGTAGTCTCGCAAAGATCCCATTCCGGCAGTATGTGCTTTGTGATCCCGGTCTCATAGAGCACATGGAACTTCTCCGGTCTTTTTCCCATGATAAGCTTCATGAGCTCAACCCTTATTCTCTCTGCAGAAACCTTCTCAATGTTCGGAGAAAGCTTTTTCATCGCTGCGAGTGTTTCGTTTTCTATTTCAAAACCCAGCTCTGATGCAAAACGCGCCGCACGCATGATGCGGAGCGCATCCTCCGAAAAACGCTGCACAGGGTCTCCGACCGCGCGTATCACCCTGTTTTCAAGATCTGCCTGTCCGTCAAAAATATCTACTATACCCTTTGTTTCATTATAGGCCATGGCATTTATCGTAAAGTCACGGCGGAGAAGGTCCTCGCTTAACTTTCTTGTGAAGCTTACACTGTCAGGATGCCTTCCGTCCTCGTATTGTCCGTCAATACGGTAGGTTGTGACCTCAAAGCCCTCACCGTCAAGCATGACCGTAACGGTGCCGTGCTGAAGCCCGGTGTCAAGAGTACGGCGAAACATCCCTTTGACCTCTTCCGGCAGGGCATCGGTAGTAATGTCCCAGTCCTTGGGCACACGGTCAAGAAGGCTGTCGCGTACGCAGCCTCCGACCGCATAGGCCTCATAGCCTGCCTTTTCAATGACAGAAATTATATATTTAACTTTTTCGGGTAGAATTATGTTCATGCGTCATACATCATAACAGGCTTTTTGCCCGTCCTTCCTGTCAAAAATCAAAATCCCTGCCTCAACAGATACAGTAAATTAAAGTATAGCATCTGCAGGCAGGGTTTGTCAAAAGTTTTATTAACAAGCTTTTATATATTTATCTTTGTATCATCCTTACAAGTTTTTCATAAATCTTTTTGTAAGGCGTGTACCTCATCGGCAGATCGGGGAAGAGATACTTTTTAACAACGGGCTTCTCATTCGAGAAGGTTTTAAAAGAATATTCCCCGTGATATTTGCCCATGCCCGAATTTCCGACGCCTCCGAAGGGAAGCCTTGAAGAAAGGATATGCACAATGGTGTCGTTCACGCAGCCGCCTCCGAAGGGCACGAACTTCAGGAAACGTTCTTCAACCTTTTTATCATTTGTGAAAATATAGAGAGCAAGAGGCTTTTCCCTGTCCTTTATGAAATCTTCTGCTTCCTTCATGCTCCCAATCTTTATTACGGGCAGAAGAGGTCCGAAGATTTCCTCCTGCATCACCGCATCGTCCGCAGTGACATTATCAAGTACCGTGGGCTCTATCTTAAGCTTATCTTCGTCGGAATTTCCGCCGTATACGACTTTTCCGGCGTCTATCAGTCCGCATACCCTGTCGAAATGCTTTTTGTTTACCATGTGTGCAAAGCCCTCATTATCAAGAGGATCCGGGCACTGCTTTGCAAGCGATTTCTTCATTTCTTCAATGAATCTGTCATGTACTTCTTCCTCAACAAGCACATAGTCCGGCGCGATGCAGGTCTGGCCCGAGTTCAGAAGCTTTCCGAAGGCAATACGCCTTGCGGCAAGCCTGATATTCGCGGACTTTTCAATTATGACAGGGCTCTTTCCGCCAAGCTCCAAGGTAACCGGAGTCAGGTTTTTTGCCGCCCTTTCCATCACCGTCTTTCCGACGGCAACGCTTCCGGTAAAGAAAATGTGGTCGAAACGAAGATCGAGCAGGGCGTTGTTTTCCGCCCTTCCGCCCTCAATGACAGCAACGTGCCCGGGCACAAAAACCTTGTCAACTAACGCCTTCAAGGCATGGCTTACCTCGGGAGCATAGGCCGAAGGCTTTAAGATCACGGTGTTTCCTGCAGCAACCGCACCCACCAGGGGCTCAAGGCAGAGAAGCACCGGATAATTCCATGGTGCCATGATAAGCACATTGCCGAGAGGCTCAAAGATCGTCATGCTCTTTGCGAAGTAATTCACAAGATCGGTATGTTTATGCCTTGGCGCCGACCACTTTCTGATATGCCTTATCTGGCAGGAAATCTCCCCTAGCACAAGACCGACCTCGCACATGTAGCCCTCGGACTCGGATTTCCCGAGATCCTTTGTGAGCGCATCGGTAAGTGCCTTGCTGTTTTCCTTAAGCTCTCTGTAGAGCCTTTTTAACATTGTTATCCTGAAATCCACGTCCATAGTCCTGCCCGCGCGAAAAAAAGCGCGCTGGGAAGCAAGGATGGATTCGGCGTTGTTTGTTGTTTCGGACATAATGGTCTCCTTATCGCTTGATGCTTATACGTGTTTTGGTTTTATGATGATTTCTTCACATGAGATCTGTGTGCATCGTGCTCTCTGAGCCCGGCTTCGGATGCCTTCTTAAAGTTGTGCTTTCTTACATTTCCGCAGACCACCCTGTACATTTTTACCAGTTCGTTCTTATCCATCAGAACGGGCACGGGATAAAGAGGATTTGCCTCCTTGTCGGCACGGCCTGCCATGAAATCGAAATCTGCGGGATCGATGCCCTCTATGTAACGGGGGATTTCCATCTTTTCGTTCATTTCCTCAACCCATGTGATGAACTTCTCGCAAGCTGCATGGTCATCATCGAAAACATTTGCCTCGCAGGTTATTCTTGCAAGCTTAGCAAGCTTCTTTTCAACTGCCTTTCCGTAGGCACGGAGGAAATGCGGCAGGATCACGGAGTTTGCAAGTCCGTGAGGAGTGCCATATTTTCCGCCGAGGGCATGTGCAAGCCCGTGCACATAGCCAACATAGGACTGGGTAAATGATGCTCCTGCAAGATACGAAGCATAGAGCATATTCTGCCTTGCAGTCTCGTCGTGTCCGTCAAGGTACGCGTTGTAAAGATTGTCATGTATAAGCCTGACGGCATCCTCGGAAAGCTTTCTGGTATGCTTAGTGGTGCTGCGGCCGATATATGCCTCTACCGCGTGTGTCAGTGCGTCCATTCCGGTTGTCGCGGTAAGGCTACCCGGAAGCCCTGCCGTCAGCCTCCAGTCATGCACGGCATAATAGGGTATCAGAAAGAAATCGTAAATCGGGTACTTAGACTCGGTGTCGGAATCGGTAAGCACGGCGGCAACGGTGACCTCCGAACCGGTTCCGGCCGTCGTCGGAATGGCAACAAGAAGGGGGATCTTCTTAAACACCTTGAACTTGCCCATCAGGCGGTCAATTGTTTTTCCGGGTCTTGCCGCTCTTGCGCCAACAGCCTTTGCGCAGTCCATCGAAGAACCGCCGCCGAGTCCTATCAGGCAGTCACAGCCCTCGGACTTATAAAGTGCATATGCCTCCTCCAC
>DFFN01000081.1 GCA_002369525.1 Lachnoclostridium sp. UBA3775
CACTCAGTGTAAGCGAAAGGAAAACTCCCGCAAAAAACATACGTGTGGAATATAAGACGCAGGCGCACTTAGGAGATATTCTCGTGCCCGTAAGGTACAGCCTTCCCGACAAAGAAATCATCGTTCTTAAGACAACAGAGGACGGAATATATACGACACTTGAACTGGCGGATTAAATAATGAGCCGAAAGATAAAGGAAAACAGAACAACTGAAAAAAGACCGGTTGAAAAAGGAAAATCAAAGCCGAAACCGGTCTTGTTTTTTACTTTGGCAGTTTTTGCCGTCCTGGTCATCGGGCTGATTGCGATCATTTATCATAATTCGGCCTTTAAAATGGTGACAGGCAGTTTTGACTATAAGCTTGAGGCCAATATGCGCAAGTACGAGTTTGTAAATTCCAACGGACTTGACATGTTCCGTATAAAGGATATGAAAAACGCAGATGTTGACTGCTATGTCTATGTTGGAACCTATGATCCGGAGCAGGACCTGCAGGAGACACTTGACATTATCAACGAGAATTCAGGCACTGACTATGCTTTCATGCGTACCGAGATCGGCAGCAAAAACTATCCCGCAATCTTTGTGGATTACAGGACAGAAGAGGGCGGTAATTTCTATATTTACTATGTGGATTATCATGGCAGGAATTTTGTGATACAAACCCTTGCTGATGACAGGCACCAGAAGGAGATTGATAAGATGGTGGACAGCTTTACCATCATCGAATAAACGGAAGAATGAGAAGATTACTTAAATATTTTGACGGCTACAAACTGACTTCACTTCTGGGACCGTTTTTCAAGCTGCTCGAGGCGGTTTTTGAGCTTGTGATTCCGATCGTGGTGTCTCTTCTGATAGACAAGGGAATAGCAGCGGGCGATAAGGCATATTGTATCAAAATGGTGCTTATTATGATACTTCTGGGCTTTGTCGGCTTCATGTCTTCAATCATTGCTCAGTATTTTGCCGCACGTTCTGCCATCGGATTTGCCGGAAATGTCAGGCTGGCTTTGTTTAAGCATATGCAGACGCTTTCTTTTTCCGACATGGACAGGCTTGGAACAGGCACGCTTATCACAAGAATGACGAGCGATGTAAACCAGATGCAGAACGGTGTCAACATGGCACTAAGGCTTTTGCTTCGTTCCCCGCTTATAGTTTTCGGCGCGATGATCATGGCCTTTACTCAGGATGTACATGCGGCAGTGATTTTTGTTATCGTTATTCCGGTACTTGCAATAATAGTGTTCGCCATCATTGCGGTAACCATTCCGGGCTATAAAAAGGTTCAGGCAAAGCTTGACCATGTTCTTAATCTTACCCGAGAAAATGCAAACGGCGTAAGGGTTATACGTGCCTTCGGAAACGAAGAGGAAGAGGTGGAAAAATTCGGAGAAGCCAATGATACGCTCAGGAATCTCCAGAATAAGATCGGAAGGATTTCCGCCTATACGAATCCCTTAACCTATGTTGTGATAAATTTTGCCGTTATGGCACTGATATATGTATGCGGTGTGCGCGTCGATAACGGCAAAATGAGTGCCGGCGTTACGGTAGCGCTCTATAATTACATGTCGCAGATACTGGTTGAGCTTATCAAGCTTGCCAACCTGATAATAACGATTACAAAGGCGCTTGCGAGCGCAAACCGTGTGGCTGACATACTTGACACCGTGCCGGGAATGAAGGACGGTGAGGAAAGCTTTATGAAAAGCAAAGAGCTTGCGGCAGATGCCGGAGAAATACCGGTTGTCGAATTCGACCATGCTTTCATTTCCTATGCAGGCGGCGGCCAGGGCGCTTTGAGTGACGTGACCTTTAAAGTAAGAAGGGGCGAGACTGTCGGAATCATCGGCGGTACGGGCTCCGGTAAATCAACCCTCGTAAACCTTATCCCCCGTTTCTATGATGTCACGGGAGGAGCAGTAAGGGTAAACGGATACGATGTAAGGGATGTGAAGCTTTCCGAACTTCGCAGAACCATCGGAATTGTCATGCAGAAGGCCGTGCTGTTTAAGGGAGACGTGCAGTCAAACCTTGCCTTCTCAAATCCTGATGCCACCGATGATGAAATGAAGGAGGCGCTTAACGATGCCCAGATGGGAAATTTCAGCCTCGGGCGTGAAATCACCCAGGGCGGCGGAAATCTTTCGGGCGGACAGAAACAGAGGATTTCTGTTGCAAGGGCACTTGTGAGAAAGCCTGAGATACTGATACTCGACGATTCCTCCTCGGCGCTTGACTATGCAACTGACCTTGCAATGAGGACAGCGATAAAGAAACTTGATTACAGACCTACCACCTTCATTGTCAGTCAGCGCTGTGCATCCGTTTCACATGCCGACAAGATAGTAGTGCTTGACGACGGACATGTTGCCGGGATAGGAAGCCACTCAGAGCTCCTTAAGACTAATGAGGTCTACAGGGAAATCTACAACTCCCAGGTAAAGAGCGAAGAAGGCGTGACCGATGATTACAGTGAAGGAAGTGAGGTGTTTGAATGATGAAGAGCACCTACACTGAAACACTTAAAAAGGTAATGAAATATCTCAAAAACCACAGAAGGCTTTTGTGGCTCTCACTTTTCTTTGCACTGGTCACAACCGCGGCAGCGCTATATGTACCGATAGTTGTAGGACGTGCGATAGATGACATAAAGGGCGCGGGCAGCGTGGATTTTGACGCGATAAAGAAAAAGCTTATTGCGGTAATGGTACTGGTATTTATCAGTGCGGTTTCTAACTGGTTCATGAATCTTGTCAACAACCGCCTGACGTACCATACAATACATGATATCAGAAAAGATGCGATAGAAAAGCTTCAGAAGCTTCCGATGAACTATTTTGACACTACCCAGACAGGAGATGTAGTGAGCCGCGTGATCTCAGACGTTGACTTGTTTGCGGACGGACTCCTTCTCGGTTTTTCGAAGCTTTTCACAAGCATAATAACAGTGATCGGAACCCTTTTCTTTCTTCTGATGATAAGTCCCCTTATCTGCGGACTTGTGGTTGTGCTTACTCCCGTGTCGTTTCTGATCGCGGGCTTTATCGCAAAGAACACCCACTCGATGTTCATTGCAACCTCAAGGACAAATGCCGAAGAGACTGCCTATATCGACGAGATGATAGGCAATGCAAAGCTTGTGAGGGCCTACGGCTATGAAGACAGGGCGGCCCTTCATTTTTCAGAAATCAACACCAGGCTCAAGAAATATGCGATGCGTGCGACCTTCTTTTCATCGCTCGTAAATCCTTCGACGAGATTTCTCAACAACATTATATATGCGCTTGTAGGTCTGCTCGGAGCTTTCGCCTGCGTTAAAGGAAACATGAGCATAGGCGAGCTGACGGTCGTGCTTTCCTATTCAACCCAGTATGCTAAGCCTTTCAATGAGATCTCGGGTGTGATCACCGAGCTGACGGGCGCTCTTGCATGTGCGGGAAGAATCTTTGAGGTCCTTGAGGCCGAGGAGGAAATACCTGATGCCGTAGATGCGAAGGTCCTTGAAAATCCTTCGGGAAATGTGGAAATAGAAAATGTTTTCTTCTCCTATGACAAGAGCAGGAAGCTGATCGAGAATTTCAGCCTTTCGGTAAAACCGGGCCAGATGATCGCAATCGTAGGTCCTACGGGCTGCGGGAAAACAACCTTTATAAATCTTCTGATGCGCTTCTATGATGTGGACGACGGAAAAATCAGTGTCGATGATGAAGAAATCAGAAGGCTTACAAGAAAATCACTCCGTGCGGGCTACGGCATGGTACTTCAGGATACATGGCTCGCTTCCGGAACAATAAAGGAAAATATAGCAATGGGGCGTCCCGACGCCACAATGGAGGAAATAGTTGCAGCAGCAAAATCAGCCTATGCCGACGGTTTCATCAGAAGGCTTCCCGAGGGCTATGATACCTACCTTTCGGAAGGCGGAGGCTCTCTTTCGGCGGGGCAGAAGCAGCTGATTTGCATCGCCCGCATAATGCTTGCGAAACCCTCCATGCTGATACTTGATGAAGCAACCTCATCGATAGATACAAGAACCGAGCTCAAAATCCAGGCAGCATTTTCTAAACTGATGGAGGGCAGGACGAGCTTTATCGTTGCTCACCGGCTTTCCACCATACAAAACGCGGACAAGATCGTTGTCATGAAGGACGGTCATATACTTGAGACCGGAAGCCACAACGAGCTGCTTGCAAAGGGCGGTTTCTACCATGAGCTTTTCAATGCTCAGTTCAACACAGGAAATTAAAAGAATAGCAAAATATGTACGATTATATATCCTACCAATTTGGCTTTGATTTTGCGGCAGTGCTTATCTGTATGGGCTGTCTGTTCTTTACTTTTGTCATGGGAAGAACTGACAGACGTCAGAACAAGTTCTATATCATGCTGCTTGGCATAGTGATGCTGAATGCCGTTACCGAGGTGGTATGCTCCAGGGCAATTCCCAGAGTTGAAAAGGATATATGGTATACATGTTACCGGGTCTGTAATTATATTTATTTCCTTACCCATTCCGCAGTCCCTGTAATTGTATGCTTTTATATGATGAGCGTAACAGGCAAGATGAAGCTTGACGGAAAGTTTATGAATATGCTTTTCGTGCTTCCTTTTGTGTTTACTGAGATTCTTGTTGTTTTCAATCCGCTTACCTTTTGGGTATATACCTACTCCGACAGGCATTTCGTACGTTCATGGGGTGAAAATCTTATCTATGTGCAGTCAGCCTTTTATATGCTTTTTGCGATGCTGCATCTTCTCCGTGTCTGGAACGCAATGACGCAGAGAAGAAAGTTCACGATACTGTACTTTTTCCTTATGAGTATAGCAGGGGTCGTAATTCAGGCGGTTTTTGCAAAAATGAAGGTTGAAATACTCTGCGAGTCACTTGGATTCTTAGGCGTGATGCTTGCGATAGAGGATGAGGACGATCGTGTGGATTCGGACATTGATATCCATAACCGTAAAGCTCTCGGAATGGACATTAACAGCTACCTTGCTGTAAGGCAGCGTTTTCATGTTATCTGCATTAAAATCACAAATGCCGATATAATTGAAAGAGTGACAAGCTCTGCCAATACCGGGATAATTGCTGAATCCGTCGGCGCATACTTAAAGACCGTAGTTTCAAGACACAATATTTACCGTACTTCCTATAATACTTTCCTTATGACTGTTGTAAGTGATGACGACAGAAGGGCACATGACATAGCAGAAGAGGTAAGCAACCGGTTTAAGAATGAGGGCTTTGCTTTATATGACAAGGAAGTGGTATATTTCAATGCCGTTGTGATGCTGGCGCAGATCGGAAAGGATATTTTCACTAGCAAGGATGTTTTTTATCTTGTAGACAGTCCCGTGCCTAAGGGCATCACAAAGAAGATACTTGAGGGTGAGGATCTTGGCTATCTAATCCGCCGTGTCGCCATTGAAAATGCGGTTAACCGCGGACTTGAGGATCATAATTTCGAGGTTTACTACCAGCCAACCTACTATCTTAAAGGCCTTAAGATACATGGGGCCGAGGCATTGATACGTCTTCATGATCCGGAGCTCGGACTTGTGCTCCCGGATGATTTTATACCGGTTGCGGAGCAGCTTGACCATATCGACGAGATTGATGATTTTGTGCTGAGAAACGTGTGTGAATTTTTAAAGAGCGGAATACCGGCAGCCCACGGAATAGAGACCATAAATGTCAATCTTTCGGTAATCGAGTGCATGCGTCCGGGATTTGTAGCGCACATTTCAGGCATAGTGGAAGAATATGATGTGGATAAAAAGAACATTACATTTGAAATTACGGAATCCGCGCAGGCCAGGGACTATGAGCTTTTAAAACAAGTTGTAAAGGAGCTTCGCATAAAAGGCTTCCATGTTGCAATGGATGACTACGGAACCGGATATTCAAACATGCAGAACAGCTTTTCACTTGATTTTGACCTGATAAAGATTGACAAGAGCATACTCTGGGGCGCAGAAAAGACCGAGCTTGGAGAGATAATACTTGAAAATTCCGTGCGCATGATAAAGCAGATGAAGAAAAAGATATTGGTCGAAGGCGTTGAAACCAGGCCGCAGATAGACCTGCTTGACAGGCAGGGAGTCGATTACCTGCAGGGCTTCTATTTCTCGAAACCTGTTAATAAAGAGGAGTTTTTAAGGGTGATTGAGAAGGAAAATATGTGAAATAAATTATATCTCGTTTGGATGGATATACCTATGTTTTTTTTACCCCGTATGTCTATCCTAATGAAGCGGGTTTTATTGCAACGATAAATTAAATTGAGGAGGAGACACAATATGAAAAAATATTTTGGTGTGTTAATGATCATATATGTCTTTGTGTTTGTTTCATGTTCAAAGGGAAAAAATGACGAAGTGACAGATGCAGTTACTTCATCTAATCGAGAAGAAATAGTGACACAGTTTCCGAGTGAATCACCGGGGTCAGATGATGTTGACACTCATATCATTATCGATGTGTCTGATTCTGATGATATTGATGTGAAACTGACACAAAAAGATGATTATTATGTACTTAGAATAAAAAACAATCTGGACAAAGAGATTGGTTATGGGAATTCTTTTTATGTGGAAAAACAACAGGATAATGGCTGGAATTTGGCAGATACGGTAAAGCAAGATGGTTATGAAGAAACTTTTACTGATGAAGGATATATATTAAAACCGGGTGAGGAGGTTGAACTTGAAATTAATATGGCGTTTTTATATGATGTTTCACAGATAGGAAAATATAGATTAATTAAAAAGTTTTCCGGAAATATTGGTGAGACGGAAAGAATGATATACACAAAGTATGTTGAATTTGAAGTAGTAACTGACAAATAATGTTAAAAAAATATAAAATTCCTTGTAAAATATCATATGATATGTTATAATCAATTTTGTTCAATTTTAAACGGAATGCTCTCTGCTTTGAACAGGGAGCATTATTTTGTCCGTTGGAGCCATGGTAATAATGGAGCCTGTTCAATAAGGCACTATAAAATCAGGGTTTTGAACAAATAACTTAGGGCTGTGATGCCCGAAAGGAAATTATATGGAGCTTACAAAAAAACAATTTGATGTGCTGGCGGCGCTTGCGCTTGCTTCAGAAAAGCTTACCCAGCGTCAGCTTGAAGAAGCAACCGGGCTTTCGCTCGGAACAGTTAACAAAAGCCTTAAGGAACTTGGCGAGGCAGGTTATGTTTCGGACAGCGAAATAACAAAAGCAGGACTTAATGCACTTGAGCCTTACCGGGCAAAGCGTGCGGTATTTATCGCGGCCGGCTTTGGTTCACGCCTTGTGCCTGTTACACTTAATACACCCAAGCCTTTAGTCAGGGTAAACGGGAAAAGGATAATTGACGGACTTCTGGATGCTGTAGTGGCAGCGGGAATCACGGAAATATATATTGTCCGCGGTTATCTCGGCGAGCAGTTCGACCAGCTTCTTTACAAGTATCCGATGATAAAATTCCTTGAGAATCCTATTTATAACGAAGCAAACAATATTTCATCCTCGATGATCGCAAGGCATCTTCTTCAAAACGCCTATGTTTTTGAGGCAGATCTTCTTCTTTCAAATCCGGAGATCATTACGAAATATCATTACACCTCCGATTTCCTCGGCATTCCGATGGAACGATCGGATGACTGGTGTTTTGAAGTCAAGGACGGAATCATCAAAGAGCAGAAGGTAGGAGGCTATAACTGTCATCAGATGGTCGGCATTTCCTATTGGAACGGTGAAGACGGCAAGAAGCTTTCGGAGGATATACCAAAGGCATATGATATGCCCGGAGGAAGAGAATTTTACTGGGAGCAGGTTCCGCTTAAAGTGTTCAAGGACAGATACAAGGTCGCTGTCAGGGAATGTAAAATGAGTGACATAGTCGAGATCGATACTTTTAAGGAGCTTAAGGCTATCGATAAGAGCTATGATGTTTAGTATCAATAGGAGGGACATCTAAATGGAAGTTAAACGAAATGTTCTTTTAAACCCCGGTCCGTCGACCACGACGGATACCGTAAAGATGGCACAGGTAGTGCCTGACATATGTCCGCGTGAAAAGGAATTCCAGAGCATAATGAAACCCATGCGCGACGATCTGGTAAAAATCGTACACGGCGATGTTAACGATTATACTGCGGTACTTTTCTGCGGCTCGGGAACCATATGCATCGATATCACGCTTAACTCTTTGCTTGATGAGGGGAAAAAAGCTTTTGTGATCAATAACGGTTCATATTCATCCCGCGCATGCGAGGTCATCAGAGCTTATGGCCTGCCGCTTATCGAGCTTAAGCAGCCGATAAATGAAAAGCCTTCACTCACGGAAATCGAGAAGGTACTCAAGGAAAATCCCGATGTAGGATATGTATACATGACCCATCATGAGACAGGCTCAGGTCTTTTAAATCCGATAAGGGAGGTCGGCGCTCTTGCACATAAATATGGTACGTTCTTCATTACCGATACCACATCAAGCTATGCCATGATCCCGATCAATGTCTATGAAGACAATGTGGATTTCTGCATGGCAAGCGCCCAGAAGGGTATCATGGGCATGACAGGTCTTTCCTATGTTATCGGTAAGAGAAGCATCATCGAGGCTTCGAAGAATTTCCCCAAACGTTCATACTACTGCAACCTTTTCATGCAGTATGATTTCTTTGAGAGAACGGGAGAAATGCACTTTACTCCTCCGGTTCAGACCGTATATGCCGCAAGGCAGGCACTCATTGAGTACTTCGCCGAGGGCGAGGAGAAGAAGTGGAACAGGCATAAGAGAGTAATGGCTGCGATACATGCCGGCGAAGACAGGCTCGGGCTTAAGGAAGCGCTTGACCGCTCCGTTCAGTCGGGACTTGTTTCGGCAGTCAAGTATCCGACGGATCCCAACTGGAATTTTGAAAAAGTACATGATTACTGCTATGAGCACGGCTTCACCATCTATCCCGGAAAGCTTGAAAGACAGGGCACCTTCAGGCTCTGCGCGCTCGGTGCGATCGACGAAGAGGATATCGCAGAGTTCTGGAAGGTATTTGAAGAAGCGCTTAGAGTAAACGGAATTCAGATACCGGTTAAATACTAGTTTTAGAAAGGAATCATAATAATGAAAAAAGTCTATACCTGCTTTTGTACAGACGTGATACATGAAGGTCACTTAAACATAATCAATGAAGCCAAAAAACTCGGCAGCGTTATCGTCGGCTCATTATCCGATGCAGCTCTTATCCGCTACAACCGTTTTCCCACCATTTCCGAGGAGGAGAGGATTAAACTCTACCGCGGACTTGAAGGCGTTGACAAGGTATTTATCCAGAACAGCATCATGTATGATGATGTGATAAAGGAGCTCCGTCCTGACATAATCGTTCACGGCGACAACTGGAAGGAAGG
>DFFN01000057.1 GCA_002369525.1 Lachnoclostridium sp. UBA3775
GTTTCTTCAGGTACTCGGGGATGGTGATCGCACCGAGCTTTGAAGTGTAGTTACGAAGCTTCTTGGCGGTGAAAAGCCAGTTAAGATAGGTCCCTGTGATGAGACCGAGTGCCGTCCAGCCGGCATCGGCAATACCTGTAAGGTAAGCAAGTCCCGGAACACCGAGCAAAAGATAGGAGCTCATGTCCGATGCTTCCGCGCTCATTGCGGTAACGAAAGGACCAAGCTTTCTTCCTCCGAGATAGAAGTCACCGACGTCATTGGTCTGCTTGGAAGCCATAAAACCGACTATAAGCATGCCTAAAAGGTAAATGCCGATGGCTACGAGTATACCTATTTGTGCAGTAGTCATATTTTCCTCCTGAAAAATGATTTGGGCAACGCCGTTTTTGCGGCTAATGCCGTACAATTCACTATAATAACATAAAAAAACACAATAAACAAGGAAATTATTCGTACTTGATAGAAGACGGGAGTTGTGTTAAGATTTAAGTTGGAAATATAGTGACGGTTTTTCAAAATTTTTTAGAAGCCGTCAAAGAAAAGGAGAAGGGAAATGAGTATTAAAGAGATAATAGAAGCAGGAAAAACCGCAATAGGCATTGAATTCGGTTCAACAAGGATCAAGGCGGTTATGGTCAGTGAGACCGGTGCTGTGATAGCACAGGGCGGCTACGGCTGGGAAAACCGTTATGAAAACGGTATATGGACTTACAGTCTTGATGAAATATGGAAGGGGCTTAGGGCGGCATATTCCGAGCTTGCAGAAAATGTGGAAAAGGAATACGGCTGTGAGCTTACTACAACCGGAGCCATCGGTTTTTCGGCGATGATGCACGGTTATATGGCTTTTGATGATAAGGACGAGCTTCTGGTTCCTTTCAGAACCTGGAGAAACACGATCACAGAGAAAGCAGCGGCTGAGCTTACAGAAGAGTTCGGTTTCAACATCCCTCAGCGCTGGAGCATAGCACATCTTTATCAGGCCATATTAAATAAGGAAGAGCATGTTAAGGACATAGCTTTCTTTACCACGCTTGCCGGCTATATCCACTGGCAGCTGGGCGGCGGTAAGGTACTCGGCATCGGCGATGCTTCCGGCATGTTTCCGATAGATTCCAGGACCCGTGATTACAATAAAGAATATATTGAGAAATATGATGCGCTTTCGGCAAAATACGGTTTTACAAAGAAGCTTGGGGATATACTTCCGAAGGTTCTTGCCGCAGGCGAAAATGCGGGATTCTTAAGTGCCGAGGGTGCGGCAAAGCTTGATATAAGCGGAAAGCTTAAGGCAGGGATACCTCTTTGTCCTCCCGAGGGCGATGCGGGTACCGGTATGGTAGCGACAAATTCTGTCGCAGTCAGGACAGGTAATGTTTCCGCCGGAACCTCGGTGTTCGCTATGGTCGTAATGGAGCATGCGCTTAAGGCGGTGCATGAGGAAATCGATGTTGTAACAACGCCTGTGGGCGATGATGTGGCAATGGTACATTGCAATAACTGTACCTCGGACATCAATGCATGGGCAAATCTTTTCAAAGAGTTTGCCGGAGCAATCGGTACGGAGGTCGATACAAATAAGTTATATACGACACTTTTCAATGCTGCTCTTAAGGGTGACAATGACTGCGGCGGTCTGATGGGCTTTAACTATTTCTCGGGCGAACCTGTTTCGGGATTTGATGAGGGCAGACCTGTATTCTTCAGAAAGCCCGATGCGGTATTTAACCTTGCAAATTTCATGAGGCTTCAGCTTTACTCCGCAGTAAGCACACTGAAGCTTGGCATGGACATTCTTTTAAAAGAAGAGAATGTCAAGGTTGACAGGCTCTTCGGACACGGCGGCTATTTCAAAACTCCCGAAGTCGGACAACGTATAATGTCTGCAGCAACAGGCGGACCGATCACGGTAATGGAAACCGCAGGAGAAGGCGGCGCATGGGGCATGGCTGTGCTTGCTTTGTATATGAACCATGCCGGGGATATGTCCCTTTCGGAATTTCTGAATGAAAAGATCTTTGCGGGACAGGAAGGCAATACCGTAACGGCTTCCGAAGAAGAAATCAAAGGATTTGAAGAATTTATGGAAGGCTTCAGGGCTGCAATGCCGGTTGAGAAGGCTGCGATCGAAGCAATATAAGCGGATGAGGTGCGAGAAAGGAAATCTGTTAAAATGTTAGAAGAACTTAAGCAAAAAGTCTACGAAGCCAATATGGAGCTTCCGAAAAGAGGACTTGTCACATATACATGGGGAAATGTAAGCGCGATAGACCGTGACTCAGGTTTGTTTGTCATCAAACCGAGCGGAGTTGACTATGATACAATGAAGCCGGAGGACATGGTGGTGATGGACCTTGGAGGCAACAGGGTCGAGGGAAGATATAAGCCCAGCTCCGATACGCCGACACATCTTGAGCTTTACAAACGATATCCCGAAATCGGCGGAATTGTACATACCCATTCGCCCGAGGCAACATCATGGGCCCAGGCAGGACGCATCATTCCGCTCTACGGAACAACACATGCCGATTATTTTCTCGGACCCATCCCCTGTGCAAGAAGCCTTACCGCAGATGAAATCGCAGGCGAATATGAGAAAAACACGGGACTTGTTATTATCGAGACCTTTGAAAAGCTCGGGCTTAACCCTATGTATACTCCTGCGGTGCTTTGTACCAACCACGGTCCTTTCACATGGGGAAAGGATGCAGCCGAGGCAGTGCACAATGCGGTTGTGCTCGAAGAGGTCGCAAAGATGGCTTTAAAGACCGAGCTGATAAACCCGGATGTAAAGCCGGCCCCCGATACCATAAAGGATAAGCATTTCTTCAGAAAACACGGAGCAAATGCATATTACGGACAGAATTAAGAGGAACTATGATTAAAGTTTTTTTGGTAGAAGACGAATTTGCAATCCGTGAGGGAATTAAGAGATCCGTTAACTGGGAGGCTAACGGTTTTACGCTTGCAGGGGAGGCGGGAGACGGTGAGGTTGCCTATCCCAAGATCCTTAAGACAAGGCCTGACATACTGCTCACGGATATACGTATGCCGTTTATGGACGGACTGGAGCTGGCTGCTCTTGTAAAGAAGGAGCTTCCGGACATCAAGATCATCGTGCTTTCGGGTTACGATGATTTTAACTATGCCAAAAAAGCAATAAGCATCGGTGTTGAAGAATATATTTTAAAGCCTGTTTCCGGCGAAAACCTGATGAACGAGCTTGAAAAAGTTGCCGAAAGCATAAAGGACAGAAAACGCGAGGAGGAGATCCGCCTTAAATATATGAAGGACAGGGAGGAAATCCGCATACTTGAAAGGCAGAAGTTCATCCATGACATGATAGACGGAAAGCTTTCGGTGCAGGAATCCATCAGAATCGGGTCGGAACTCGGCGTTGATATCACTTCAGCCTACTATAATGTTGTGCTTGTGCAGATATTTGCAAAAAATCCGGGCAGCGAACAGGCTGATGTATATTCGGGCACTACAGAGGAAATATATAAGAAGCTTAAGGAACTGTTTGAAAATTCAAAGAATTCCTATCTATATGAGCAGGTCGGAGATGTTCTCTGCTTCCTTGGAAAAGCGGAGAGCGTTGAGGAAATGAACAAAAACGTTGTAATCGGCATGGAACGTATCAGAAATCTTATGGAGTCCTATGAGGACAATCTGTATTTCATTTCGGTCGGGAAGCCGGTGGAACGGTTAAGGGATGTGAATATTTCCTATGCTGACGCAAGCAGGAAATTTGCCGAAAGATATTTATGCACGGAAAGCTTTGTATTCTATGATGATAAGATGCCAAAATCAGATACGCTGAGGGACAGGGCAGAGGAAAAGAAGGAAGCCTATGCGGGCAACGAATCGATAGATATCGGAACCATAGACGTAGGTGTGATTTCGCAGAAGTCTGTTTTTCAGTTCCTTAGAAACGGTACGCTATCCGAAATAGAAGACTTTGCCGAGGATTACTTTTCAAGCATAGGAAAGGATGCTCTGGAATCGTTGATGCTAAGACGCTATGTTTCGATGGAAGCACTGCTTGGCTGCGGAGCACTGATGGAGAATCTCGGCTCCGACAAGGAAAGCATAAAAGCAATATTAAGCGGATATACCGATCCGATCAGAGCATCGGAAAGCCTGGAATCCACCATGTCCTATCTTAAGGATATCCTTAAGATAACCCTGGGATACAGGAACAGCATGGCTGATAAGAAATACACCGAGCTGATCGCAAAGGCAAGGAAATATATACTTGAAAATTACCGCAACGAGGAAATGTCGCTGTTAAGCGTCGCGGGCTTTGTTAATGTGAGTTCAAACCATTTTTCCACAATATTCAGAAAGGAAACCGGAGAAAACTTCATCGATTATGTGACGGAGGTCAGAATGGATGCTGCAAAGAATCTTCTGACATGTACTTCGATGAAAACCTCGGAAGTGGGGTTTGAGGTCGGTTACCGCGATCCGCATTATTTCAGCTATATATTTAAAAAGACTCAGGGCATGTCGCCGAAAGAGTACAGAAGGATGAAAAAGGAAGCTTGAAAGACAATAAAACGATAAAAAACAGCAAAATACGTTCAAAGCTTATGGGATATGTCTGGATATGCGTTATTCCTCTTATCGCCCTTTTTGCTTTCACTCTTGTAAAGCTCCACGGTTATTCACAGGAATATGACAGGCTTGTAAGGAATATAACCGGAGCCAATGAGTATAACATGAGCTTTAAGGACAGAATGGATGAGATGATGTATAAGATCATCATCGGAAATGCCATGTGGACAAATCCCGAGGAAAAGCTTGAAAACGAAAACCCGAAGGGTCTGATAAAGGATGCCCAGCTGCATTTTGAAAAGCTGAAAAAACAGACATCCGAATATAAGGTCAGGTCCGATCTTGATGCGCTCATAAAGCTTCTCGGCATACTCGGTGAACGTGTCGACGATATATTAAAAAATGTTGACGAGGGCGGCCATTACGACGAGAACATGGAGATGCTCGAGATGAACATCCGCACCCTGACCTCGCTTATCCAGGACGATATAAATAAATATATATATGATGAAGCAACAAGCATGGAAGAGCTCAGGCGTGAGATGGCAAAGAGCCGGCTTATCACTTTAAGGATCACGGTCATGGCTCTGATCCTTATAGTTCTGTTCATTTATTTCTTTTCCAAAAAGCTTTCAAAAAGCATTACAGATCCCGTTACGAAGCTGTGTGATATGACGGAAAAATTTGCGGGCGGGGATTTTACCGTATCCTGCAATGTTGAAACCGGGGACGAAATGCAGACTCTGGCGGAAAGCTTCAACAGCATGGTCGGCGAGATAAAAACGCTGATTGAGGACATACACAGGGAGCAGGAAATTGCCAAGGATGCGGAGCTGAGGCTTTTGCAGGAGCAGATCAATCCCCACTTTCTCTACAATACATTGGATGCGATACTCTGGATGACGGAAGCCGGGGAAAACAAAAAAGCAATACAGATAATCGAGGAGCTGTCAAGCTTTTTCCGTATTTCCCTCAGTAAGGGCGAGAGCTCGATACCCATAAGAAATGAAAAGGAGCATGTAAAAAACTATCTGGAGATACAGCGTTACAGATATCAGGACATACTTGACTATGAAATTGATTTCGAAGAGGAGATACTTGACAAGCATATACAAAAGCTGACGCTGCAGCCTATAGTGGAAAATGCTTTATACCACGGAATCAAGAACAAGCGCGGCGGTGGAAAGATAAAGGTCAGCGGAAAAGCCTTAGGGAACGACATACTCTTTATCGTGGAGGATAACGGCAAGGGAATGGATGAAAACGAGCTTAAGCATCTGCGCGGGCTTATAAGCGGAGAGGTCGAAAGCGAGGACAAGAGAGGCTTTGGAATGGCAAATGTCGAGAAGAGACTTGAAATGCTTTACGGCAGCGGCTACGGTATCAGCGTTGAAAGCAGGCTTGACGAGGGTACTAAGGTAAGTGTAAGGATACCGGGGGTGTGATATGAAAAAGAATACAATATATGTTCTTGCCCTTCTGCTTTTATCTTTTCTTTTATGGGGCTGCGGCAGCAAAAAAAATGATGACAAGGAAGAAGAGAGCATTTTGCTTACGGTAGGCTTTTCCCAGCTCGGAGCGGAATCCGACTGGAGGGTTGCGAACACCGAATCGATAAGCTCGTCTCTTTCGATGGCAAACGGTTTTGAGCTCATGTTTGACGATGCACAGCAGAAGCAGGATAAGCAGTTGATGGCAATCAGGAATTTTACCCAGCAGGAGGTGGACTGTATCGTGCTTGCACCGGTCACGGAAAACGGCTGGGATACCGTGCTTACGGAAGCGAAAAATGCAAAAATCCCGGTTGTTGTCGTTGACAGAAGGGTAAAGGTCAATGACGAAAACCTGATAACCGCATGGGTCGGCTCGGATTTCGCAAAGGAAGCGAAGATTGCCTGCGAATGGCTGAAGGAATATACTGAAAAAAAAGGAATAAAAGGGGAAGAGCTTAAGATAGTCGATATTCAGGGAACTCTTGGGGCAACGGCCCAGATAGGACGTACCAACGGACTTAAGGCCGCCTGCGACAATTACGGATGGCAGCTTCTTGCGGCCGAACCCGCGGACTATACAAGGCTCAAGGGCAAGGAGGTAATGCAGGAGCTTCTTAAGAAATTTCCCGAGGTAAATGTTGTCTACTGCGAAAATGACAATGAGGCCGCAGGTGCTATAGAAGCAATAGAAGAGGCAGGGAAAAAGCCAGGTACCGATATTGAAAACGATGAAATACTGATAATATCCTTTGATGCTGCAAAAACCGGACTGGAGCTGGTGCTTCAGGGCAAGATAGCGCTTGACGTGGAATGTAATCCCCTGCAGGGCGACGAGGTGGCAAAGATCATAAAGGCCGTAAAGAACGGAGAAAAATTCCAGAAGTATACTTATGTCATTGAAAAGGCTTTTTCGCTTGAAAAAGATATTGAAAATGTGACAATAGGCGATAAGACCTACAATATCGAATACCTGACTCCGGAGGTTATGGCAGAACGGGAATACTAAAAATGCCTGCAATCAGTAAAAAATTCAACTTTCAGTAAAAAAACAAACATATAGTGGCCGCACAATTTTCAAATAGTAATATATTGTAAATTATTCGAAAGAATATCTGTTTAAAAACCCTCTTTTCTCTGATATATTGGTATCATCAAGAAAGGATTCCGGACCTTGATTATCCGGAAAACACCAATATATAATGGAGGGTTTTTCTAATGAGAAAATTCGGAAAAAGAATTATCGCAGCAGCTCTCGCCGGTGCAATGGCTATCAGCATGATGGCATGCGGCAGCAGCTCATCTTCATCGTCAGGCAGCGCAGCTGATTCATCCAGCAGCAGCGGAAACAAGACTATCAAGGTCGGCATTATCAACAACGATCCGAGCGAATCCGGATATCGTACAGCAAATGTTAACGATCTTAAGTCAAAGTTCACAAAAGAGAACGGCTATGACGCAACCTTCTACTACAGCTTAAAGAATGAGGATCAGATCACACAGGCTGAGAAAATGATCACTGACGGCGTTCAGTATCTTCTTCTTTCTGCAGCAGGTACTTCGGGCTGGGACGGCGTTCTCAAGCAGGCTCAGAAGGCCGGAACAAAGGTAATACTCTTTGACCGTACCATCGATGCAAGCGAAGATCTTTATGAGGCTTCGGTAGTATCCGATATGGCTAAGGAAGGCGAGATGGCAGCTTCCTGGCTTAAGAACCAGAATCTCGGCGAGTATAATATCATCCACATCCAGGGTGTTATGGGTTCCGCAGCTCAGGTTGGCCGTTCAGGCGCTGTTGACCAGTATGCAAAGGACAACGGCTGGAACATCGTTATCCAGCAGACCGCTAACTGGGATGAAGCAACCGCTACCCAGATCGTTCAGTCCGTAATCGATTCAAAGAAGAGCTTCAATGTTATCTATGCTGAGAATGACGGTATGGCAAAGGGCGCTGTAGCAGCACTTGACAAGGCTAACATTTCTCACGGCGTAGGCAAGGACGTTGTTGTTATCGGTTTTGACTGCAACAAGTGGGCACTTGAAGAACTTCTTAACAAGAACTGGAACTATGATGGCCAGTGCAATCCTTTCCAGGCATCCTACCTTGACGAAATTATCAAGAAGCTTGAAAAAGGCGAGAAGCTTGAAAAGAAAGTTGTAATTATGGAAGAAAAAGGCTTCGATGCTGCAACAATCACAAAGGAAGACGTTGATAAATACGGAATCTGATAAATAAGTTATGAACTGAGGGTGCGGCATTTTTAAAATGTTGCACCCTCATTTTTTAAGCGATAAAGCGGAATGAGGTGTGGCAGTGAAAGACAAAGCAGTATTGGAATTACATGACATACATAAAAGCTTTCCCGGCGTAAAGGCTCTGCAGGGCGTTGATTTTACTCTGAGAGAGGGTGAAATCCATGCGCTTATGGGAGAAAACGGCGCAGGAAAATCAACACTCATAAAGGTGATTACCGGAGTATATGTAAAAGACGAGGGAAAAATATTTTTGAAGGGCGTAGACGGCGAAGCCCATATACATTCACCCCAGGATGCACAGAATCTTGGTATCAGTACCGTTTACCAGGAAATCACTCTGTGCCCGAATCTTACCGTTGCGGAAAACATGTTCATCGGAAGAACAAAGGGTGTACTTACAAACTGGAAAAAAATGAACAGGGATGCAAACAAGATCCTTGAATCTTTAGATATTCCCGCAAAGGCAGAGCAGCAGCTTGCAAGCTGTTCTCTTGCAATCCAGCAGATGGTTGCGATTGCCAGAGCGGTAGACATGGACTGCAAGGTCCTGATTCTTGACGAGCCCACATCTTCACTTGATGACAGTGAGGTTAAAAAGCTTTTCGGACTGATGAGAGACCTTAAGAAAAAAGGAGTAGGTATCATATTTGTTACCCACTTCCTCGATCAGGTATATGAAGTATGCGACAGGATAACGGTGCTTCGTGACGGTAAGCTTGTCGGTGAATATGAGACAGACGAGCTGCCGAGAGTGCAGCTGGTTTCGAAGATGCTCGGAAAAGAAATCGACGATCTTTCCGACATTAAGGGAGGGAATACAAAGAAGGAAGACGAGACCAAACAGACTCCGCTTTATGAAGCAAAGGGGCTTCAGTCAAATGCGGGTATCAAACCTTTTGATTTTTATATCAACAAGGGTGAGGTCAACGGTTTCACCGGCCTTCTCGGATCCGGACGAAGCGAATGCGTGCGTGCCATTTTCGGCGCGGACAGAGTGATCGGCGGAGAAGTAAAGAAAAACGGTAAGACCGTAAAAATTGATAAACCTATAGATGCAATGAAAAACGGAATCGCATATCTCCCCGAAGACAGAAAGCTGGACGGTATCGTCGGCGATCTTTCCGTAAGGGAAAATATCATTCTTGCCTCTCAGGTATTAAAAGGTTTCTTCAAACCGTTTTCAAAGGCCGATACCTATAAATTTGCGGAAGAGTATATAAAGCTTCTTGATATCAAGACTGCATCAGCTGATACCCCCATAAAACAGCTTTCGGGCGGTAACCAGCAGAAAGCGATAGTTGCAAGATGGCTTTTAATGCATCCCGATTACCTGATCCTTGATGAGCCTACAAGAGGAATTGACGTAGGCACCAAGGTTGATATTCAGAAGCTGGTTCTTAAGCTTGCTTCCGAAGGCATGAGCGTGACATTTATTTCTTCGGAAACAGACGAAATGCTCAGGACATGCTCAAGGCTTGTCGTTATGAGGGACAGAAAAGTGGTAGGAGAGCTCAAGGGCGACGAGCTTACCCAGAGCGGCATAATGAAAACCATAGCAGGCGGCAGCGAAGAAGGAGGCAATGGTAATGACTAAAAAGAAATTTGTATTTAATAAGCAGCTGCTTATTCCGATTGCGGCATTACTTGCACTCATCATATTCAATCTGATAAACGACCCGGCTTTTTTCAAAATAGCTCTCGGAAAGAACAGTGACGGAAATCCGGTACTCTCAGGCAATCTGATATCGATCATCGATTACGGCTCGGAGCTCGCGATACTCGCCATAGGAATGACGCTGGTAACGGCAGCATCAGGCGGGCAGGATATTTCGGTAGGTGCGGCAATAGCAATTGCGGCAAGCGTTATAATGAGACTGATTCGCGGAAACGAGCTGAGCCCTGAGAAGGTTCATGTTCCGATAATAGCAGCTTTTTTAGTTGCATGCCTTGTGGCAATGCTTTTCGGCGCTTTCAACGGTGTGCTGGTCGCGTATTTCAGGGTTCAGCCCATGGTTGCGACGCTGATACTTTTCACTGCCGGACGTCATATTTCCGCGTGGATCAACCATAATGAAAACTGCAATATAAAGGATCCGTCGTTCAAGTATTACGGAGGATTTATCCCGGGCATACCGATTCCGACACCTTTCTTTATTGCCATGCTCTGCATCATAATCATTATGCTGGTCCTTAAGTTTACTACTCTCGGACTTTATGTTCAGTCGGTCGGGATCAACGAAAATTCGTCAAAGCTCAACGGCATCAATCCGAAGCTTGTAAAATTCATTACCTTTGTGATTCTCGGACTCTGCGTTGCGGTCTGCGGACTTGTCAAACTGAGCCGTTCAACGACTCTTTCGTATTCAGGCATGGCAAAAGATATAGAGATGGATGCCATACTTGCGGTAGCACTGGGAGGCAATTCACTCGGCGGAGGACGCTTCAGCATGCTCGGATCCATACTTGGCGCATATGTAATACAGTTCCTGACCACAACACTTTACAAAGTTGAGGTCAGCTCAAGCGCACTTCCGGCTTACAAGGCTGTAGTCGTAATCCTTTTGGTTGTGCTCAGTTCTCCTGTTGTCAGGGAAAAGTTTGCACTGCTGAAAACGAAGCTTGCTCCGAAGAAGGAGGTGGCTTAGCATGGAAGAGAAAAATAAAGGTTTGGGTGTGAAATTCAAAAACTGGTTCAAAAATGTCAGTGACACCAATCTGCTTCTGATCATCACGGTTGTCGTATTTTTGCTTATGTACGTCGGCGCCATGATCTTTCTCGGAGAGAGCTTTCTTAAGCCGCAGGGATTTTTTAACCTCCTTAATGCAAACGCAGCCCTGATCATCACAGCAGTCGGACTCAGCGTGGTAATGATAAGCGGTGGCATCGACATCTCAGTTGGAGGTGTTGTATGCCTCGTGTGTATGTGCTGTGTTAAGTACCTTGATTATCATAACGGCAACATTTTCGGAGCTCTTATGATAGCTCTCGGCATCGGTCTGGCTTTTGGTATCGTACAGGGTTTCCTTGTAGCATATCTCGGAATACAGCCGTTTATTGTCACTCTTGCGGGAATGTTCTTTGCAAGAGGCATGACAACAATAGTCAATTCGGCTCCGCTCAATGTGAAACATAAGGGTTTTATCAATCTTAAGGATACAAGGATAACAGTTCCCGGTATGGGCTCTGTTAATGCAATAGGCAATTATATTGATGCATATATTGAGATAGGCGTTATTGTTGCTCTTGTTATCGTCGTTTTGTTCTTTGCCGGACTAAGATGGTCAAAACTCGGAAGATCGTTCTATGCTGTCGGCGGAAACTCACAGAGTGCGCTTATGCTTGGAATCAATGTAAAGAGAACAAGGTTTTTGTCACATGTACTGTGCGGTCTGCTTGCAGGAATTGCGGGCTTTGTATACCTGTTAAGAGTCGGTTCCGGCGATCCTTCGCATGCGAGCGGCATGGAAATGAACGCGATCGCATCTTCAATCATCGGCGGAACGATGCTTACCGGCGGTGTCGGAAATATTATCGGCACCCTTGTCGGAGTTCTCTCTCTCGGGACAATACAGAATGTGGTTGCGTCCGCGGGCTTTGATGATGCATGGTGGATCGGAATATCCACAGCCGGAATGCTTTGCCTTTTTATCGTGATACAGTCGGTTGTGGTTTCGAAGAAGAAAAAGCTTCTGGCAAAATAGGAGAGGATATAGGATTAAAAAACTAGAATACGGATAGGGGCTGCTGTATCTGCAATCATCGATAGCCGGTACAGCAGCCTTTTTATGCCATGCTTTTGGTTTTTTTGTTGCCTTTTGTACCGAATTGTTATATTATTAACATTGTAAATTTCACTAAGGAACAATCATGAAATGAAATATATGGCTTTTTGGCGCTCACTTTGGGAAAAAATAAAAGAAAGCATAAGCTCCGTGCTGCCGGTGGCTGTCATAGTACTGCTGATTTTTTTCATGAAGCTGGTTGAGCTCGGTACAAAAGAGGTGACGATATTTCTTTTATCCACCGTTTTTCTTGTCATCGGCATGGCGCTTTTTAATCTGGGTGCGGATCTGGCAATGACTCCAATGGGCTCTCATACGGGCACCGGTCTTGTCAAATCCAAAAAGATGAGGCTGCTCCTCGGTGTGAGCTTTTTGATGGGAGTGCTCATCACAGTTGCGGAACCGGACCTTTCGGTGCTTGCGTCCCAGGCGGATGCCGTCATAAATCAGACTACTTTAATAGTAACAATAGGCCTCGGCGTCGGCATATTCCTTTTGCTCGCCGTGCTTAAGATCATACATCACAGGGATCTGGGACCTGTTATGATTTTCTTTTATGCCCTGATCTTTGCGCTGGTGTCACTGCTTATCGAAATGGGCAAAGAAGGCATGCTCCCGCTGAGCTTTGATTCGGGCGGTGTAACGACAGGACCGATAACAGTTCCGTTCATTATGGCACTTGGTGTCGGAATCGCCGGTACCGTCGGCGGAAGAAATTCAAAGGAAAACAGTTTCGGTCTTGTCGCGCTGTGTTCGATAGGTCCGGTGCTTTCAATGCTTTTTCTTTCGATGATTTCAAAAGGAAAGGCGGAATATCTGCTCCCGGATTATTCTCTTGAGTCACATCTCGGAAAAGCTTTGCTTACGGAGCTTTTTGAGGAGGCTAAGGGGGTAGGTTCGGCCCTGTTTCTTATTGTGGCTTTCTTCCTTGCGCTTAACAGCAGGGTGCTGAAGCTTCCGAAAAGAAAGCTGGGGCAGATATATATCGGCATAGCCTATACCTTTATCGGCCTGGTAATCTTCCTGACCGCCGTTTCTGTCGGATACATGCCTATCGGATATAAGATCGGCGTTGAGATCGCGGATAAGGGAAGAGAGGCTGCGGTCATATTCGCTTTTATACTCGGAATGGTAACGGTTCTTGCGGAGCCGGCGATCCATGTGCTTAATCATCAGGTGGAAGAGGTTACGGACGGCAATGTCGGAAGAAAGCAGATGCTTATCGCGCTGTCGATAGGTGTCGGTCTTTCGGTCGGGCTTTCAATACTCAGGGTTTATGAAGGCTTTTCACTTCTTTACTATCTGGTTCCGGGTTATATCATATCTCTCGGCCTGTCCTTCTATGTACCGAAGCTGTACACTGCGATAGCATTTGATTCGGGCGGAGTGGCAAGCGGACCTCTTACCTCAAGCTTTGTGCTTCCGATGACAATAGGTGTCTGTGTGGGACTGAGGGATGCATCAGCGGTCATGGATTTTGCTTTCGGCATGGTGGCTATGGTGGCCATGACACCGCTTATCGCAATACAGATGCTCGGCTTCAGGGCGATAGTTGCAAAGAGAAGAAGGGAAAAGGCTGCCATCAAGCGTATTTTTGCTGCCGATGATGCGCAGATCATATATTTTGACTGGGAGGATAAGAAGAATGCCTGAATTAAAACTTAGTAAGCTTATCCCGCTGTTCGGAAAAGAAAGTGACGGGGGAGAAAAAAAGGTGTCGCCGATAAGGCTTGAGCTTCTTATAACGATAGTTAACAGAAAAAAGGGCGATTTCTTCGCCGATCTGATACAGTCCTTTGGTGCGAATATGCAGCTTGTAACTGCCGCAACAGGTACCGCGGAGCGAAGGATAATAGAGCTTCTCGGCCTTTCGGGCAATGAAAAGGCTGTTGTTTTCAGCATAGTAAGAGAGGACAGGCTGAATGATATTCAGGCGGCCCTCGAGGATAAATTCAGAACCGTGAAGGACGGGAAGGGAATTGCGGTGGCACTGCCTTTTTCAAGCATAATGGGTGTCGCCGCATTTGGATTTCTGACAGGAGAGGAAGGCATTTGACGTGGATAACAGACATGAAATGATATTTTGCATAGTTAATGCGGGTTTCTCGGATCTTGTGATGGACGCCGCGAGAGAAGCAGGAGCGAGGGGCGGAACAGTTATACACGGCCGCGGAACGGCAAACAAAGAGGCTGAAGAGAAATTCAACATTCCCATCCAGCCTGATAAAGAAGTCGTTATGATACTTGTCAGCTCGGAAATCAAGGACAATGTGCTTAAGGCACTGAACCTTGCGGTCGGTCTTGATACCGACGGACAGGGCATAGCTTTCTCGATGCCGGTCGACAGGGTTATCGGGATAAAATAGCTTACAGCTCGTAAAACTCAGGTTTATGTGCCCTGAATACCGCGTAGTGTTTAAAACCGCAGTCAAGAAGTATGTCCCTTGCCTTATCGAAGCAGCCGCCGACGTGTTCGGACTTATGGGCATCGCTTCCGACGGTGATTATTTCGCCGCCCATGGCCCTGTACATTTTTAGTATGGTGGGTGAGGGATTGGGCACGGAAAAGCCTTTGTTAAGGTTTTTGGTATTGATCTCAAGTCCGTGTCCGTCTTCAATTATTTTCTTGAGTATGACCTCTATAATGTTTAAAAAGCGGGTAGGCTCGATATGGGTATCCGCGGGTACATAGCGTGCCGCATAGTCGAGATGGCCGTAAACATCGTATGAATCATAGTGCTCAACGTTGAAAAGGGTTGCCTCATAGTATTGCATGAGCCTCCGGTATGCATTGTGTCCTTCCCAGAATTTGGGATAGTAGGGATCTCCGTAATCGTAGAGATGGGTGGAGCCTATTATGAAGTCGAAAGGCAGAACCTTCAGCTCATTAAATCGTTTGTCGATCTTTTCGACTATATCCGCTTCGTTTCTGAAACCGAACTCCATTCCTATACCCAGATCAATTCTACCACTGTAGTCTGCACGAAGTTTCCCAAGAACATCAAAATATTCCTTTTCATCAAAAATATACTGGGTATTGTCCTCGGGCCATTCGCAGTCCATATGATCCGTAATGGTGATGGAGGTCAGTCCGCGGGAGATCGCGGTGTCAAGTAACAGCCTCGGATCTGACTGGCTGTCTGTCGAAAAGCTTGAATGCATGTGCTGGTCTGAGAGTATCATTTTATTTCCTTTCCTTTGGCCTTTTATCAGTCTTTTATTTCGGTAAGCCCCTCAAGGCCGGGAGCGGCCACCATTGAGTAGTTGGTATAATAAACCACAAAGCCGGGTTTTGAACCTGCAGGCTTTTTAAGGTTTCTGCGTTCGAGATAGTCGATTTCAATCTTTCCGCCTGATTTATCGGAAGAGTAATAAGCCGCAGCCGCTGCGGCATATTCAAATTCCTTATCCGGTATTTCTTCCCCTTTGTTCTTTAAAATGACGTGCGAACCCGGAATGGTTTTGGAATGGAACCACCAGTCGGAACCGTTTGACATTTTGAAGCTGAGCTCGTCATTCTGGTAATTGTTCCTTCCTACATAGATATCATAGCCTTCGGGAGTGCGGTAGTGGAAGGGAAGGGATTTTGAAGAGCTTTTCGGACCCTTCTGGTTTTTGGGATTCTGTTTTCCCTTTGATGCGGCAGAAGAAGTTCTTCGTACATAACCATATTCCTCCAGCTCGCGCCTTATCTGGTTAAGGTCATCATCGTTAAGGGCGTGATCCATGGAATTTTGTATCGACTGAAGGTGGTAGAGCTCCTCCCTTGAATTTTTAAGCTGCTCGGTGACTGCCTCAAAGGTACGTTTTAGTTTGGCATAGCGGTCAAAATAGCGCTTTGCATTGGCCATTACAGGTATTGTATCATCTAACGGAATGGTGATCTCGTTACCGTCATAGTAATTTGTGCAGCTCATACTTTTTGAGCCTTCCTCGACTGTATAGCCATAGGTTGAGATAAGCTCGCCATAGACCTTATACTTGTCACGCTTTTCGGTGCTCTTAAGCTGGGTAAGCTGCAGGTCGATTTTTTTTGAGGTGCGTTCTATGGCATTTGACAGTGATTTTCTGAGAGCCTGTGATTTTTGGGAAATCCTCGACTGCTTTTCTTTCATTGAGTAGAAGCTTCCGAGAAGTAAGGACATGCTTTCGTATTTTTCGCGGGTGTAATCCTCATTTTCATACGAAAGAAGCCTGAAAGCAGCGTATTCTACGGCAGTAGAACCTTTGTAAATGATATATGGTTCATAATCGCCTGATTTTACTTTGTTAAGGAAAAGCATGCATATTTCATAGAGGCTTTCGGCTTCGTTATCTCCGAGCTCCTCGGTATTTAAGGAGGGATTTACCCCGGCCCGGAAGCAAATCTCCGATGAAAGAAGAGGGGAAAATCCTGTAAAAGAGGAATATAATGCCTTGTGAATGTCACAGCTGTGCTTTTTTAGCGCCGAAGCAAAGCCTGCAATGGAAAGCCACTCAATTTCAAGTTTGTCATCGGTTTTGGGAATGAAATAGTCCCTTCCCGGAAGAACCTCGCGTACGGAGCTTACGGATGAGGGAATTCTTTTGATCGAATCCAGAACCTTAAATTCTTCATCGGTAAAGATGATGTTTGAATGTTTTCCCATCAGTTCTATCATCAGCCATTTCTGACGAAGATCACCCATTTCGTCAAGGTGCTCAAGGCGTATGCGGACAACCCTTTCAAGCCCCGGCTGGTCGACATCAAGTATTCTTGCTGAACCTATGTGCTTGCGAAGGAGCATGCAGAAGGCAGGAGCAGCCGCAGGAGAAGGCTTGTTCTCGTCCGTAAAGCGCAGAAGGGGGAGTGAAGGAGAAACCGAAATGTCGAGACGGTAATTGTCATAGTTCTTTACCGTGATGATCAGTTCGTCCTTTTCCGGCTGAGCAATTTTATTGATACGTCCACCGACCAGTTTTTCCTTTATTTCTTTAACCAGTGCGGAGACGGTAAAACCATCGAATGCCATGATAAATATCCTTTTTAAATAAATCTTTATGCCGCAACAAGCCAAGTATACCACAGCATGCCCTTAAAAAAAAGCAAAAACTGTATCAAAAGGCAAATTTTAATATAAAAAAAGTTTACAAGAAGAGTTTTTCCATGTATAATATAGTAGTATTTTTATGTATCGAGGAAAGAGTAATGTACAATAAGCTGAAAAACAAATTCGGCAAATATGCAGTTGTTAATCTGATGAAATATGTTGTATTGCTTTATATCTGCGGCTATTTCATCTACCTTATAGGAAATGCAAAGGGTGTGGATATCTACGGTACCTACCTTTGCTTTGATGTTGACAAGATACTTAAAGGGCAGGTCTGGAGAATTGTAAGCTGGCTCATTCAGGCTCCGAATTACGATATATTTTTTCTTCTGATAAGCCTTTGGTTTTATTATTTCATCGGCTCGACGCTCGAAAAGTTCTGGGGAAGCTTCAGGTTTAACCTGTTTTATTTCTCCGGCGTCTTTTTCAATGTGCTGGCAGTTGTGATAATATATCTGATAAGCAAGCCCTTCTACGGGTCCTTCGGAGCCCTTAACAGGCTGATGGCAATGCTTAAGTATTACCTGCCGAACCTTGAATACATCAACCTTTCGATGTTCCTTGCCTTTGCGGTGATCTTTTCAGAGGCAAGCGTGCTGCTTTTCTTTATCATCCCGATAAAGATCAAGTATCTGGCCTATATTTATGTGGGGATCGAGATATATAACATCGTCGACTGCTTCCTTAAGGGAGGAGACAGCTGGAAGGCGGGAGTTGTCAGAGCGATACTCTGCTTCGTATCGATGCTGAATTTCATCATATTCTACATAAATGCGAAGAAACACGGTACGAACAGCCTGGCCGATGCGATCAGGAGGAGACAGTATCAGAATGCCTACAGGCGCGGTGAGGCCGAAAACGCGAGAATGATGAACCGCGAAGCCGGTCTTAACAGAACAGAAAAGGTAATAACCAGACATAAATGTGCGGTCTGCGGCCGCACAGAGCTTGACGGAGACGATCTTGAGTTCCGTTTCTGCTCAAAATGCGAAGGAAACTATGAATATTGCATGGATCACCTCTATACCCACACCCATGTGGTCAGAGCTCTTGTGGATCCTGATGAGGTGAATAAGGATGGAAAGTGATTTTAAGAGCTTCTCCGCGGCACTTGCGGATGACTACCGGAACATGGCACTGATAAACTTTGCCATGGAGTACTTCAATACCTACGAAGGCCTCTACGATGCCTATGAAAGCATTGAAGAGGAGAAGGCCGGCATCGCAGCAATCGTATCGGCGGCCGAAAAGCTTTTCGATGAAAATGCCGACAATGAAGAGATATACCGTAAACTTTCCGAGCTGCGTTCGGAAACAATAGACAGAATGGAAATGCTCAGTGCATGCACAGATTATTTCGGCATACATGAATACATTTTAAACCGCATCGAACTCCGTTACGGCGACGAATTAGGCGCAACGGACAACGATGAAGAGGCCAGGAAGATACTTCAGTATATTTTTGAGCCCAAGGACAATATGGAGGTAAACCTGCGCATCAGGGACATGCTTGCCTGCCTTCCCGTGAGGATGACAAGCAGCCGCTTCTTCGACCTCCTGCAGGAAAGCTTTACGATATACAAGGGCTCGGAAAAGAACAGCCTTGATTCCCACGTGTACATGATAAGGTCTGCGGCAGGTCTTGGTGCCGAAAACAATGATAAGGTGCCTCAGGAAATAAAGAAATATATCGATATATTCGAGAATATCGATTATAAGAACATTACCGCAGCTTCATATGAGGAATATGCAGCGCTTCTTGACGAGATAAGCGACAGGCTTGTTTCAAAGAGCGAGCTTGTGCTTGAGATGATGGAAATGCTTAACGACCTTTCAACGGCGTTTCTCACCGCAACCGTAAGTTCCGGAGCGGAGAAAATAATGGAAATAATAAAACCCTGTACCGAAATGGTAAGCAAAGCCTTTGAAAAGGTTTTAAAGGAAGGGGAATATACCGCAAGCGATCAGAAAATCTCGGATGAGTGCTTTGCAAAGCTTGAAGGAAGAGCCGAGAAGCTTTCCGGAAAAATCGCGGCAGCGGAGGGAAGGCTGGATTCCTATAAAAACAGCCTTCAGACAGATGACAGCCTGACGCTTGATACGCTGTTAAAAGCCGAAAAGCTGATGTCAAGTTCCGAATTCGTGAAGCTTGATGAAGGAATCGACATTACGGAATGTTCCGACGAGACCGTTAATGCGGCATATCTTAAGCTTTCCGAAGAACTTAAGGCTGTGTTTGAGAAAAAAGAGAAGATTTACCGCAGGGCCGTAATGGCTTCCGTGCTAAAGGAACTGCCGGTGTTCTTTGTTTCTCATACAGAAGTAATGAATTACGTGAGATTTACTCTTGACAATTGCAAGGATGAGGCCGAAAAGACTGCAAGCCTGAGGATTTTTGGCCGCAGCTATGAAAAATAAAATATATAAAGAAGGAAAAGAAGTATGGGTATATTTCTTTCGATACTGAAGGTCATCGGAATCATACTCCTTTGCATCCTGGCCTTTGTACTTTTTCTGGTGATCCTGATTCTCGTGTGCCCGATAAATTACCGGGGGGACGCAAGGTTTGAAGAAAAGGCCGATGCCCATGTCAAAGTCGGATGGATGTTTTTCATCAGGTTTTATCTGGATGTGAAAGACAATAAGCCGGATTATGCGGCAAAGCTTTTCGGAATCAGGGTTTTCCCCAAAAAGAAGAAGGAAGAAAAAGAGGATGAACATCTTTTTTCGGAAGCAAAGTCCGAAGCGGAGGATAAAAAAACCGACGAAAAGGATGCTGATTCCGTAAAAAAAGCTGAGGAAAAGACCGAGGAAAAGACCGGGGAAAAGACCGAAATCGCGGAGGTCTCCGGAAACGAAGAGGAGCAGGAGGAAAAAACTTCGCTGATCGAAAAAATCGAAAACCTCGCCGAGAAAGTCATACATATCTGGGATAATACAACCTGTGCCCTTGCGGATGAGAAGTCGGTTCTGTTCCGTTTCATAAGCAGGAAGTCGACAAAAAATTCCCTGATATGGACCAAGGACTTCCTGATTAAGGGTTTATGGCATATAAGGCCGAGAAAGCTTAAGGGAAGCCTTGAGCTCGGGCTTGACGATCCGGCGACAACGGGCTATATCTTCGCGGCGCTGTCGCAGTTCTATGATGCCTACTACGAAAATTTTGAGCTCACGCCCGAATTTGAGGAAAAAACCATAAAGGGCGAGCTTGAACTTAAGGGGCATATAGTTCTCGGTTATATAGTGATGAAGGCTTTAAGGCTCTATCTCAGAAAACAGTTCAGGCAGTTCCTTAAGAATGCAAAGGGCCTGAAAAATGATACAATGAAAAACATAGAAAAGATAAAGGATGGTATAACAAACTATGGCTAACGCAAATTTTGATGAAATGTTCAAGAGTCTGTTCGGTAACATGAAGGGTTTTTTAAGCTCGGAGACAGTAGTCGGAAAAGCAATGACCCTGCCTAACGGAACGATACTCATCCCCATTATGGATGTCACCTTCGGCGTAGGCGGCGGCGGATTTACAAAGAAGCACTCCAACGGCGGTACCGATGACAAAAACAAGACCTCAGGCGCCATCGGCGGAAAAATGTCCGCGAACTGTGTTATCATCATTGAAGGAGATGAGATAAGAGTGCTTAACATTAAACAGCAGGATGCTCTTACAAGATGCATAGACCTTATCCCCGAGATATCAAAACGCATTAAAAAGTTAAAGAACGGAGACAATCTTGACGAGGTTGTTGACCAGGTGGCAAGAGAAGCGGTAGATGCCCAGGCAAATGATAAATAATTTTTTAAAATAATGCTTGCATTTATTGAAGTTTTTTGGTAGAATACCACTGTTACGGTTTGTGATAACCCATATTTTTGCAAAAGGAGGTGCTAACCATGGCAAAATGTGACGTTTGTGGAAAGGGTGCACTTTTCGGAAGACAGATCAGTATAACAAGAAGTCAGGTTTCCGGCAGAGCTAACAGAGAGTGGAAATCAAATGTTAAGTCTGTTAAGATCAAACAGGACGGAAGTGTTAAGAGAATGCATGTTTGCACAGCTTGTCTTAGATCCGGTAAGGTAGAGAGAGCTTAAGCTTGAAAGCGTGGGTGCTACGTCAGTAACACCCATTTTTTATGCTTTTTTGCTTTACTATTTCGGAATTTGCATGTATAATAAATACACTAACTAGAAGTTTGCTTCGGAAAGAGGTTAATATGGATGGTACAATTATGAGAAATTCCGGCGAAGTGACTATCGATTCGAGTGTTGTTGCTAAGTATGCAGGCTCGGCAGCGGTAGAGTGCTTTGGTATTGTCGGCATGGCAAGCGTTGGAGTTAAGGATGGTATCGTTAAGCTGCTCAATAAAGAATCTCTTACACAAGGCGTAAACGTTTCAATCGTTAATAATGAGATCAAAATCGCATTCCACGTGATTGTTTCTTACGGCGTAAGCATCAAGGCTGTCTGTGAGAATCTGATCTCAAATGTAAGATATAAGCTTGAGGATTTTACCGGCCTGAAGGTAAGTGACATAAAGATAATAGTAGAAGGCGTACGCATCATTGACTGAGGAGGATTTGAAAGTGCCAGCTGTTACAATTGACGCAGTGCTCTTTAAGAAGATGTTCCTTACGGGAGCAAAGCGTCTTGAATCAAAAAAAGAGATAATAAACGAATTGAATGTATTTCCCGTGCCGGACGGTGATACGGGAACAAACATGACCATGACGATAATGTCTGCGGTCAAAGAGGTAAATAAGCTTAAAAACCCTACAATGGCAGAGCTTTCAAAAGCAATTTCAAGCGGTTCTTTAAGGGGCGCAAGAGGAAACTCCGGCGTTATCCTTTCACAGCTGTTACGCGGTCTCTGCAAGGTGCTCGGCCAGTTTGAAAAGGTTGATGTATATGCACTGAAGCTTGCGATCGACAAAGCGGTAGAAACTGCATATAAAGCAGTAATGAAGCCTAAGGAAGGTACAATCCTTACAGTCGCAAGGGCGGCTTCCGAAAAAGCGGCCGAGCTTCTGATCGAGTCCGATGAAAAGGACGAGGATCTTGATTTCGTTCCTTTCTGCCGGGCTGTTTTAAAGGCAATGGAGATCGCACTTGAGAAAACTCCCGAGCTTTTGCCGGTACTTAAGGAAGCCGGAGTAGTCGATTCCGGCGGTACAGGTCTTATCGAGCTTGTACACGGAATGAAGGATGCATTCCTTAATCCCGATATTGAAATCGTGTTTGAATCCGAGAGTGCAGCAAAAACAACATCTGCACCGAGAGGAGCTTCAAGCAACGACATTTCAACCGCTGATATCAAATTCGGTTATTGCACCGAGTTCATCATATTGCTTGAGAAGGAATTCCTTCTTCCGCAGGAGCTTGAATTCAAGGCTTTCCTTGAGTCTATTGGCGATTCGATTGTCTGCGTTGCGTTGGATGACATTGTTAAAGTGCATGTGCATACAAACCATCCCGGCCAGGCCTTTGAAAAGGCCCTTGAATACGGTCAGCTTACAAGCATGAAGATCGATAACATGCGTGAAGAGCATAACGAGAGAGTGATCACAGGTGCTCTCAACCCCGATCATGAAGCAATCACCGGCGAGAAGGCGGAAGAGGCTAAGAACGCAGAAAAAACCGAAGAAGTAAATGAAGCTCCTGCTCCGAGAAAAGAAAACGGGTTTATTGCCGTTTCCGTCGGAGAGGGACTTAATGAAATATTTAAAGGCCTTGGCGTAGATTACATAATCGAGGGCGGTCAGACAATGAACCCCAGCACCGAGGATATGTTAAAGGCAATCGAGCAGGTAAATGCCAACAACATCTTCATACTTCCGAACAACGGTAACATTATCCTTGCCGCAACACAGGCAAGAGATCTTACCGAAGATAAAAATGTTGTTGTGATACCTTCAAAGACAGTTCCTCAGGGTATTTCGGCAATGATCAATTTCTTCGAAGGAAAGGCTGCAGAGGAAAATGAAGAGGCAATGACAGAAAGCCTTTCATCGGTTAAGACCGGCCAGATCACTTATGCTGTAAGGGACACCTTCATTGACGGAAAGAATATCCATGTCAATGATATAATGGGACTTAACGACAAGACGATAATCGCAGTCGGAAGCAGCATTGAAGACACGGCTCTTGAAACTATCAGAACAATGGCAGAGGATGCCGATGCCGAGCTCATTTCAATATATTATGGCGAAGGCGTTACCGAAGATGATGCAAACGCACTTGCGGACAAGGTTTCCGAAGTGTTTGAGGACATCGATGTGGAAGTGCATTTCGGCGGACAGCCGGTATATTATTACATTGTTTCTGTAGAATAAAAGCCGCAGACAATAATGATAATCCAAGCAGTCAGCGGAGTAATCCGTTGGCTGCTTTTTTGGTAAGAGGTGGCATAATGCTTGAAACCGTCGATAAACTGACTAATGTCAAAGGAATAGGCGCGGTAAGCGCAAAACGATTTGAAAAGCTCGGAATAAAGGATGTGGGCTCTTTGATAACCCACTATCCCTTCAGATATGAAACCTACAGCCTGCCTGTAGCGATAAACAAGTGCAGGGTCGGAGAAACGGTGACCGTTGAGGGAATGATAAACTCCGAGCTTAAATTCAGCGCGTTCAAAACCTACCGTATCTGCTTTACGACTGTCAGGGACGACACGGCAGCCATCGAGCTTCGCTGGTATAATGCCCCTTATATCAAAAATCAGGTAAAGTTCGGCCACAGGCTGATCTTCAGGGGAAAGGTGACTCTGAAAAACGGCAGGCTTTTTCTCGCCCATCCGGAAATCTTTACCAGGGAAAAATACCTTGAAATGCTTAAAAATCTTAAGCCTGTCTATAAATCCACCTCCGGACTCAATCAGACTTTGATCAGAAAATCAATAAGAACTGTATTTGATGAGCTTGTTTTAAGGGATTATCTTCCCGCAAAGCTCGTCAAGGAATTTGAACTGAGCTCCCTTCGCGATGCCCTTGAAGACATACATTTCCCCAAAAACGAGGAAATACTTAAAGCCTCACTTTCGAGAATCATTTTCGACGAATTCTTTGCTTTCCTTTCCAATATGGAGCTTTTAAAAGCCAATGAGACCACAAAGCCGAACAGCTGCAGGATAGAAAGGGGCAGTGTAAGCGAAAAGATAATAAAAGGTCTTGAATGGGAGCTTACGAAAGACCAGAAGAAGGCGCTTGACGAAATATTTGCCGATATGTCGGGGCCGTCTGTAATGCAGAGGCTATTACAGGGTGATGTGGGCTCAGGCAAAACGATAGTGGCGCTGCTTGCTCTTGCAGAAACGGCAGCCTGCGGCTATCAGGGCTGCATCATGGCACCTACCGAGGTGCTTGCCGAGCAGCATTATGAGTATTTCAATAAAATGCTTACACCGCTCGGTTTTAAAGTGGCCTTCCTTAAAGGTTCGCTCGGGGCAAAGCAGAAGAAAGAAGAGTATGAAAGAATTGCGGACGGCGAGGCAGACATTATAGTCGGAACCCATGCCGCAGTACAGGATAAGGTGGTGTTTAAGAACCTTGCGCTTGCGGTGATAGATGAGCAGCACCGTTTCGGAGTCAAACAGAGAGAAGCTCTTGAAATGAAAGGAAAAGGAGTGCATCTCCTGTTGATGAGCGCCACTCCGATACCCAGAACCTATGCACTTATGCTCTACGGAAATATGGACATATCTGTGCTTGCCGAGCTTCCCGCAAACCGCAAACCCATCAAGAATCTCGTCGGTGATGAGAATATGCGGGACAGGATATACAGTTTTATGGCCCGGCAGATAAACGAAGGCCATCAGGCCTATGTGATATGTCCTTTGATCGAGGAAAGCGACAGCCTGGAGGCTGCGGCCGTGGAAGAGTATGTTGTGAACTTAAGAGAAAGGCTCCCTAATATCTCAATCGACCATCTGACCGGCAGGATGAAGGCTGACGAAAAAAATGAGAAAATGAACGCTTTTGCAAGCGGTAAGACCCGTATACTTGTTTCGACAACGGTAATAGAGGTCGGTATCAATGTGCCGAATGCCACGGTCATGCTCATAGAAAATGCCGAGCGTTTCGGTCTGGCTTCCCTGCATCAGATCAGGGGCAGGGTCGGGAGAGGCACAGACCAGTCCTACTGCATATTCATGTGCTCGGCCGACAATGAGGCGGCAAAGGAGAGGCTTTCTATTGTGGCGGGCTCAAACGACGGTTTCTATATCGCCGGACAGGACATGAAGTTAAGGGGGCCGGGCGATTTCTTCGGACTCAGG
>DFFN01000030.1 GCA_002369525.1 Lachnoclostridium sp. UBA3775
AACCGCCGTATACGGAACCGTACGTACGGTGGTGTGAGAGGTCGGGAAAATTTATTTAATTTTCCCTCCTACTCGATTAAAAAAACACAAATAAAATGAGCAAAAACTAAAATAATATATTGTTGCTTTCCTTTCCGTGTGATAAACTGAAAAAAAGTTTGAAGGAGAAAGAAATATTGTATTATGGGTTTAACAAAGGTAAATGATCCTGCTGATGACAAAAGCAGAATCTTTATGGAAAGAGCGGTAAAAATGTGCTCTGAGCTCAGTCTTGACGAAAAGCTCGGTCTTATAACTACGCACCAGATTAAAACAGAAAGTGTTAAGATACCGGAGTTCCATGTGGGCTGTGAGGTTGCAAGAGGGTATGTGGGACGTGACAAAGATCATATTTCCACCGTTTTTCCGCAGCCTGTGGGCCTTGCCGGAACGTTTGACCGGGACCTTATGGAAAAGCTCGGAAGAATCGCCGGGACGGAAGCCAGGGCATATTACAACCGTAATAAGGACGGAAGCCTTCATCTTTGGGGACCGACCGTCGATATGGTAAGGAATCCTTTGTGGGGAAGAACAGAAGAGGCTTACGGAGAGGATCCGTGCCTTTCGGGCGAAATGTCGGCAGCATATACAAAAGGAATGGCCGGAGAAAACGAGGAAGGCTATTACATGACGATTCCGACCCTCAAGCATTTCTGTGCGAACAACAATGAAGCAGAAAGAGGAAACTGCAATGCTTTTCTTACTCCCAGACAGAAAAGAGAATACTACTATGCTCCTTTTGAAAACGCTGTAAAAAACGGCGGTGCAAGAAGCCTTATGACTGCCTATAATGAGCTGAACGGCTGTCCCGGAGTAATGAATACCGATCTTAACGATATTGTTAAAAAAGAGTGGGGTTTATGGTTTACCGTAAGCGACGGCGGCGATTTTTCTCAGAATGTAATGTCTCACAGGTATACCGAGACAAATTCGGAGGCTTACAAATACTGCGTGCAGGCGGGAAGCGATCTTATGACAGATGAGGAGAGTCTTGTCAGGGCAGCTGCAGAAAGAGCACTTAAAGAAGGACTTATCACAAAAGAAGATATTGACAGGGTCGTTACCGATATTTTATATGCAAGGATAAGGCTCGGAGAGTTTGACAGGCTTGAATTTGATGAAATAAGCACAGATGCCGTTGACACGATCGAAAGCAGAAAAATAAATCTAAGGGCGGCACTTGAACAGGTGACATTGCTTAAAAACAACGGAGTGCTTCCCGTAAAGAATCAGTATTCTTCCATGGCGGTACTCGGACCGCTTGCGGACGAGATACTGATGGATTGGTATACTGGCTATGCAAGCTATGAAAATACGATAGTTGACGGAATAAGAGAGCATTTTTCGGGTAAGATCATTTATGATTCGCTTTGGGACAGGGTTGCGATAAAGTGCCCCAACGGAAAATATCTTTGCGCATATGAAGACGGCAGCATAAGGGCTGATTCTGACAAGGTGACAGATGGCGCCGTATTCGAGCTTCAGGACTGGGGCGGGAACTGGAAGAATCTGTTTTCATATAAATATAAACGTTTTGTGCGCATGTCGGACGAAGGAAAGCTCAGCCTTCATAACAGAAGGATATACGACTGGTTTACGAGAGAGACTTTCAATATCTTTGAATACGGTGAATTCTGTTTGTTTGAAGAGTTTCTGACGCACGGAAGGCTTTCTGTGGACGAAGAGGGTGTGATCTCTTTTGAAAAGAAACGGGCCGTGGGAAAAGAAAACCTTTTTGTGACCGAGCTTATAAGTTCGGGAAAACAAAGAGGCGAGGCTGCGGCGAAGGACAGCGATGCTGTTGTTTACTGTACCGGAAATTACCCTGTTCAGACAGCGAAGGAATGCTATGACAGAAAAACATTAAGCCTGAATATACAGCAGGGAATGACAGAGTTCCTTGCAGCATTTAATGAAAAGACTATCCTTACGCTTGTTTCAAGTTATCCTTATTCGATAGTAAAGGAGTCTTGGGCAGCAGCGGCTGTTATATATACAAGTCATGCAGGGGCCGAGCTCGGAAATGCGGTCGCTCTCACCATAAACGGGAAAAACAATCCTTCCGGCCATCTTGCACTGACCTGGTACAAGAGCGAGCTCGAGTTACCCGATATCAAGGATTATGATATCGAAGGCTCAGGCGCGACATATATGTATTTTAAAGGAGAACCGCTTTATCCCTTCGGTTTCGGCCTTTCCTATTCGGATTTTTCGTTCGGAGAGCTTAAAATGGCCGATGAGGGCGGATGCTTAAAGGGAAGGATTAAGATTAGAAATATATCCGGGACAGCCGGAACGGCTGTTGTCCAGCTGTATTTTACCGTAAAGGATTCCTGTGTTTCGCGCGCCGGGAAGAAGCTTTGCGGATTTGAGAGAATAGGGCTTGATGCAGGCGAGGAAAAGGAAGCGGTAATAAAGGTGAAACGGGATATGCTCAGATTCTTCGATGTTAAGAGCGGTGAAATGATGATAGAAGACGGAACATATGTATTTATGGCAGGAAAATCTTCGGCGGATATCGTTTCGGATGCCGAGCTTTATATTAAGGGAGAAATGCCAGGGCAAAGGCCAAAAAAATTCAGGGCGGCAATGTATGACGATATAAAAGATGCGAGGCTGTTCTATTCAAAGCATGAGCTTCGGGAATATGTAAGAATTACGGGCTGGAAAGGCTCGGTTACTTATGAGAACGTTGGTTTTAAGGGCGTTTCCTTGCTTAAATTCAGGGCTTCGTCGGTGATAGGCGACAGGACGGTAAACGTGCTTGCAGGGGACGGGGAGTATGAGGTCTGCGTGTCTGCAGGTGATGCCTATGATGATTTCAAGGAGTACAAAGTGGAATTAAAGAACGGCATCGCTGATTCTACGCTGGAATTCAGGATGCCGCAATATGTCGGATTAATGGACATAGAACTTGAGTAAGCTTATTTTAAAGCTTTCTCTAGAAATTTCTTTAGCTTGTCACTTTTGGGGGCTTCGAATAATTCTTTCGGGGTCCCCATTTCTTCGATTATGCCGTCTGCCATGTAAATGACCTTGTCGGAAACAGCCTTGGCAAATTCCATCTCATGGGTAACGACTATCATGGTCGAATCGCCGGTCTTAAGGCTTCTGATAACATTTAAAACCTCGCCGGTAAGCTCGGGATCGAGCGCCGAGGTGGGCTCGTCAAAGCAGAGTATATCGGGAGCAAGCGAGAGCGCGCGGGCTATGGCGACTCTTTGCTGCTGGCCGCCGGAAAGCTCACAGGGATATGCGTCGGCCCTTTCGGTAAGTCCGACTCTTTCAATGAGTTCCTTTGTCCTTTTTTCTATCAATTCATAGCCGCGGCTTGTGAATTCTTCAAGATCCGCCTGATATGCGGCCTTATTCTCGGAATCGTCACAATTCTTTATCAGCTTTTTAAGATCTTTGATTCTTTCCTTCTGCCTGAGTCTGGCCGCAAGAGTGATGTTTCCTGTGACGGTATACTGGGGAAAAAGGTTGAACTGCTGGAAAACAAGCCCAAAATGAAGGCGGTTGCGGCGGATCTGCTTTTCGGACAGAGTGTGTTTGTCGGCGCCGTCGATTAACACCTTTCCGTTAACGATTATGCGGCCCTCATCCGGAGCTGTCAGGAAGTTAAGACAGCGAAGCAGGGTGGTTTTACCGCTTCCGGAGGAACCGATGATCGCAAGCACGTCGCCTTTTTCCAGAGAAAACCCGATACCCTTTAAAACCTCGGTCTTTCCAAAGCTTTTTCTTATGTTTTCAACTTTAAGTATAGACATTTAAGTTCCTTTCGGTTTTCAGGCAGTCCTGAATTTTGACAGCTTTTTCTCAAAATATGCAAACAATACGGTTAACAGGGTGTTGAACACTAGATAGAAAAGTCCTGTATAGAACAGGGGCCATACTATTGCATTTTTTGAGGTTATCTTATTAGCGGCATGCAGTACCTCCACAACGGAAACTGTCCTTGCAAGGGAAGTATCCTTTACAAGGGTAATGGTTTCGTTGCTTATCGGGGCAAGTATGTTCTTGATGACCTGTAAAAGTATGACACGGAAAAAGATCTGGCTCTTGGTCATGCCGAGCACCTGACCGGCCTCATACTGACCCTTGGGAATGTTTTCGATTCCGCCGCGGTATATTTCGGAAAAATAGCAGGCGTAGTTGATCACAAAAGCGATGAGCGCACCGTAGAAATATGCTGCGTTAAGATCGCCGTGGAATACTTCCCAGCGGGTAATGGGCTTTTTGAAAAGGTATCCGGGCGCAAGAGTAATGACCAGAAGCTGTAAAAGAAGAGGAGTTCCTCTGATAATATATACAAAGCTTCTGACCAGCCACCTGAGAGGCTTGAAACGGTTCATTGACCCGAAAGCAAGCACAAGACCCAGAGGCAAAGCGAACCCCAGGGTCATGATAAAAAGCTTAAGAGTTGTTCCAAAACCTATCGTAAGCTCCTTTGTTACTTCGGAAAAACTCATTTTACTGCATCCTCATATAGTTCGAGAAGGTCATATTTCTCGGCAAGAGACTTAAGTGTTCCGTCTGCGATAAGCTCGTCAATGGCTTTGTTGACATCGGGAACAAGGTCTGAACCTTTACGGAAACCGATTGCATATTCTTCGTTTGTAAGGCTGATGCTTTCAACTATCATAAGATCCGAGAAATCACCCTTTCCGACATTTGCCTTTGCAAGGGTATAGTCAAGTACGACTGCATCGTAGTTTCCTGCTACAAGCTGGGTAAGAGCAGACATCTGCTTGTCGCTTGCGGCATATGAAGCCTTTGAAAGATTTTCGTCATTTTTGATCGCGGTCTCTCCGGCGGAATCGGTTTCCGCAGATATCATAGCGGATGAAAGGGATGCTGTGTCGGTATATTTGTCCTTATCCTTTGAATTGATGATAAGAACCTGTTTGTTAAGAAGATAAACCTTTGAGAAATCGATATTCTTCTTTCTCTCCTCGGTAACGGTAAAACCGTTCCAGATACAGTCGATGTTTTTGGCTTTGATAAGGCTTTCCTTGGTATCCCAGTCAATTGTCTGGAAAACCGGCTCAACGCCGAGCTTTTCGCAGACCTTTTTTGTAAATTCGGTATCAAAGCCTACAAGCTCCCCGTTCTCTTCGTAGTTCATGGGCTTGTATTCGGTGATTCCGACGATCATCTTGCCGTTGCCTTTGACATAGGCCTTGTCGGAATCTGCTGATGAGCTCTCTTTGGATGAACTGTCGGAAGATGAGCCGCAGGCTGCAAAGAGGGTAAAGGTGAGAATTAAGGTTAAAATGAGTGAAACTGCTTTTTTCATTTTAAAACGTCTCCTTTTTGAATGCATGGTTTTGGGTATGTATAAATACTGAATCATTATAAAGGTAAAAACAGAATCTGTCAACAAAAGAAAAGTTTCCGAATTAAAATGTCCAAATTGCTTACACTCAAAAAGAAAAACATTTTTCTTTACTTTAATCATCGCTTGGTGTATAATGATATGGCTGAAATTTACGAAAATCAACTCAGAAAGGAATTTATAATATGTTTTCACTTGATGAAGTAAAGAATTATGATCCCGAGCTCTGCGAGAGTATCGAACTTGAGCTTGGAAGACAGAGAGAGAATATCGAGCTTATCGCTTCCGAAAACCTTGTTTCTAAGGCAGTAATGGCTGCAATGGGCAGCGTTCTTACCAATAAATATGCCGAGGGT
>DFFN01000003.1 GCA_002369525.1 Lachnoclostridium sp. UBA3775
CATCGTTACCCATTACCTGAACGGCAACCATGGTAACCTGCTCGCACTGTGTAGGATTAACCTTGCCGGGCATGATCGATGAGCCGGGCTCATTCTCGGGAATCTTGATCTCGCCAAGACCGAGTCTGGGACCCGATGCAAGCCATCTTACGTCGTTGGCGATCTTCATCATGTCAGCGGCAAGTGCCTTTAATGCACCGTGTGCAAAAACAATTTCATCCTTTGAAGTCAGAGCATGGAACTTATTGGGAGCAGTCTTGAAATCCTTGCCGGTGATCTCGCTTACGGCCTCTGCCACCTTAACGTCAAAGCCCTTGGGGGTATTGAGTCCGGTACCTACTGCCGTTCCGCCGAGAGCAAGCTCTTTTAAAGGCGCGAGCGCAAGAGTAAGAAGCTCCTTATCTCTTTCAAGAGAGGTTCTCCAGCCGGAGATTTCCTGTGAAAATTTAATAGGTGTGGCATCCTGAAGATGTGTCCTTCCGCTCTTTACGATTCCTTCATTCTCGGCTTCAAGCCTTTTGAATGTAGCTGCGAGTACATCGATTGCGGGAAGCACCTTGTCTTCTATCGCAATAACCGCTGCTATATGCATTGCGGTGGGGAAGGTATCGTTTGACGACTGTGACATGTTGATGTCATCGTTGGGATGGAGAAGCTTTTCCCCGAGGATCTCATTGCCTCTGTTGGCAATTACCTCATTGGCGTTCATATTGGACTGGGTACCGCTTCCGGTCTGCCATACAACAAGAGGGAAATGCTCGTTGAGAGCACCGCTTCTGACCTCGTCGCAGGCTTTTTTGATTGCTTCGAGCTTCCTGTCGGTCATCTTCTCGGGTTTAAGCGCATTGTTTGCGATGGCCGCTGCTTTTTTAAGAATGCCGAAAGCATAGGTAATCTCACGGGGCATGGTTTCAATGCCTACTCCGATAGGGAAATTCTCATGGCTTCTTTCGGTCTGAGCTGCCCAGTACTTGTCAGCGGGCACTTTAACCTCGCCCATGGAATCATGTTCAATACGGTATTCCATAATGTTTCCTTTCGATTATCATATAAATCGGCAGTGCCAATATTGACATTAATGGCACTGCCACCAGTACTGTTTCAGATTACGATAAGCCTGTCAGTCAAGGCTGATGCTTGAGATAACTGCCTTAAGGCTGTCTGCGCTCTTCTTGAGAAGCTCTTTCTCTTCTGCCGAAAGGGGAACAAGGATCTGTCCGGTGATACCTTCGCGTCCTACAGAAACGAGGGTTGAAAGGCATACATCGTCGATGCCGTATTCACCGTGCATCATGGTAGATACGCAGAGGTTTGAATCGATGGACTTGTCAAGAGCCTTAACGATCTCGCATACGGAAACGGAAACTGCATAGAAGGTTGCACCCTTTTTCTCGATAACTCTTCCGCCTGACTTTCTCATGAAATCCTCTACATCAGCCTTGTCAAGAACAGGGCAGTCATGATTGTAGTTGATTACGGAATCACGATACTCATCGATGGGGATCTGTGAAATATTTGCAAGTGACCATGTTACGAAAGATGAATCACCATGCTCACCGAATACATATGCATGAACATTCTTCTGAGCTACTTCGTAGATCTCAGCGAGTCTTGCACGAAGTCTTGCGGTATCAAGAGTTGTACCTGAACCGATGATCCTGTTCTCGGGAACGCCTGAGAATTTGTGGAAAGCATAGGTCATTACGTCAACAGGGTTGCTTACGATGATGTAAATAGCGTTGGGAGCATATTTGGTGATCTTCGAAGCGATGTCCTTCATTACATTTACGTTTGTCTGAGCAAGCTCAAGTCTGGACTGGCCTGCCTTACGGGGAATACCTGAAGTAATGATTACTACGTTTGAATCCACAGCATCGGGATAATCTCCTGCTGCTATCTTTAAGGGTGCGAAATAAGGTGAGCCCTGGCCTATATCCATAGCCTCGCCTTCAGCCTTTGCATTGTTAATGTCGATCATTAAGATTTCTGATGCCTGACCTTGAAGCGCAAGGGTATAAGCGATTGTTGAACCTACGCTTCCGGCACCGATAATTGTTATTTTTTTCATAACACGGTCCTTCTTTCATTTTTTGATATTTGCGTAAAAGGGCGCAATACGCCTATTTACACAGTTAGGACTATTATAACCAAAAAAGCGCAAATATTCAAGTATAATTTTTGTTTCGGGACCTGCAGAAATGTAAAATATTATTGAATTTTATAGTTAGTTACAGCTAACTTTTCTGTTCGAGACTGTAATATTCGTGTACAAGACTTCTATACCCAAGATTTTTAAGTTCATTGTAGCGGGCATTGTACCTGGACTTATTGTTTTTTCCTGTAAGTATCGTTCTTATGCACTGCTGGGCATAGTGATCTATGATTTCAAGGCTTTTTGTGGTGTTGATCACCGGAAAGAACCAGTAGGCCCAGCTCAGTTCATTGTCCTTCGGGCTTTCGAGGAGCTTGCGGTTAAATACCCTGATAAAGGCCTTTGCGCTTCTTTCGGGTTCAAGCCCGTTGCGTCTGCCCCACCTTATAAGCGCTCTCATCTTTCTGCGCATCTTTGCCTTAAGCTTTTTTAGCGTTACCGGCGCTATGTCTATGACACCCTTCCTGTATGAAAAGCCCAGGAAAACCCAGCCCTCATCGGGTGTAAAGAATTCTTCCTTTTCGGGATTCACCTTCAATCCTGCTTCCGAGAGGTATTTCTTTATATTCTGTGCCTCTTTTTCAAGCACTTCCCTGTTTTTACAGAAAATTATGATATCATCCGAATAACGTGAATATATTATCCGGTTTTCCGGATTTTCTTCGATTCTTTGGTCATATAAAAGATCCAGATCCCGAAGGTAGAGATTTGCAAAAAAAGACGCTATCGGGGTGCCTGCCATGATTCCTTTCTTCTCTTCCTTTATCCTTCCGTTTTCATATACGTAGGGATTTTCAAGCATTCCTTTAAGAAACGCAAAGAGTCTGATATCCTTCGGTTTCACACATTCCTCAAGCTTTTCTGTCATACTGTCTACAGGTACCGAATTAAAGTAATTGCTTACGTCGAGCTTATAGGCATGAAACTTAAAAAGTTCCTTTTCCGACTGAAGACGCCTTATGGCAAGCTTTGCCGTTTTTTGCGGTCTGAAAGAAAAAAGGCCGTCGGAAAACAGATAGTCAAAATACCTGAGCACGATCCAGGTCAGCAGTTTAAGTACCATGTTTTCTTCGGGCGGATAAGTGTATACAGTTCTTTTTTTATTGCTGCTTAATTTGCTGATAACCGATTTTTTAGGAAAAGACAGTCCTTTGCCGCTCTTGATTTTTTCGCAGACATCAAGATAAGAACCGGACAAAATGAATTTTTCCAGCTCCTTTTTTTCTCTTTTGGAACAAACAAGGGATGTTTTATACTGATAAAACTCCTCCCAGCTTTCTTTAAGACCCAGAAGATCAAGAAGGGAGGGTTCGGTATTCATTTCGTTTTTTTCATTCATTTTATACCGTCCCTCCTCACATTTTGATCCGGGGAAGAATTTAAATTCAGGACAATTCCTGAATGTACCGGACCGTACACGGACCGACTGCCTGCGAAGTCATATTTGATCCGTGCCTGGTCTGCCACAGGCGCATAAGCGTTCCCCTTTATTTACCGAGAGCCTTGGAGGTTCTTTCGATAACATATCTTTTGGTATTCCACCAGCCTTCGTAATTATAGTAATATCTGAGATAAGGGATATTCTTTTCGGCACATTCTTTTCTTATGCCGTATCTGCCGGTATTCTTTGAAAGCAGCTCTACTTTTAATGCAACTCTGTCGCCGCTGTAAAAAGTGAAAATTGTTGTGGTGCCTTCCTGTACCTGTTCAATCCTGTACTCCGAAAAGTTTGAATTGAATATTTCCCTGAAATAATCGATGTAGCTTCCGCCGTAGTTGTACTGGTTCTCCTCTGCCGGCATCGCAGGTCCCCATGAAAATCCGGAAGGTCCGCTTGCAGAAGCGGGTGCTTCCTGAGTGTTCTGATAATTCTGCCCGTAAGCATTTCCGTTGTCTTCAGGCCTGTTTTCGTTTTTCTTTGCTTCGTTTGAAAGACCCTTAAAAAGATCCTTCATTTCCTTTTCGGCCTTCGAGCCCAAAAGCTTTGATAATAACCCCATGATAAATTCCTCCTGATCCTTTTGCTTTTCCGGAAAATCCGGATGATTCTGTTTATAGCTTACAATAATTGTTTTTTCTTGTCAAGCCCAATAACAGCAAAAAAGGACCGGCAGCCTGAGCCGCCGATCCTTCAAAGCAGTTAAAGTTCGGATTAATAATTAACGATCTTACCGAAATCAGCCTTAAGCGAAGCGCCGCCAACAAGTCCGCCGTCGATGTCGGGCTGCGCGAAAAGCTCAGCAGCATTTCCTGCGTTTACGGAGCCGCCGTACTGTATACGTACAGACTCTGCTGTAGCTGCATCATAGATCTCAGCGATGCAGTCACGGATGCCCTTGCAAACTTCCTCAGCCTGTTCGGTTGTAGCGGTCTTTCCTGTTCCGATAGCCCAGATAGGCTC
>DFFN01000102.1 GCA_002369525.1 Lachnoclostridium sp. UBA3775
GAGCGTTATATCACGCCTCAGATCAAGGAACTTGAAGATAAGATCGTAAGCGCTTCTTCGCGCCGTATCGCATTGGAATATGAGCTTTTCACTGAAGTCCGCGAGAAGGTGTCTGCAGTATCTGACAAGCTCTTTAATACAGCAAGGGCAATTGCCCAGACTGACGTAATCACTTCGCTCGCAGAACTTGCTGAAGTAGAGAATTACGTTAAGCCTTCGATAGACGATTCCGAGGTCATCAATATCAAGGGCGGAAGACATCCTGTCGTAGAGCAGATGATGAGGTCTTCACATGAGACCTTCGTACCCAACGATATCTCAATGGACGATGAGAAGAGACTTATGGTCCTTACAGGTCCTAACATGGCCGGTAAATCGACATTCATGAGACAGACTGCTCTCATTGTCCTGATGGCGCAGATTGGTTCGTTCGTACCTGCGACATCAGCCAGGATAGGTCTTGTGGATCACATTTTCACAAGGATCGGTGCATCTGATGACATTTCTGCCGGACAGTCGACGTTCATGGTGGAGATGACGGAGGTAGCCAACATCCTTCGGAATGCCACGAAGGACAGTCTGCTCGTTCTCGACGAAATCGGCCGCGGCACAAGCACATATGACGGACTTGCGATTGCCTGGGCAGTCATCGAGCATGTTGCCGACCCGCATCTGATCGGTGCGAAGACACTGTTTGCAACGCATTACCACGAGCTGACCGAGCTTGAGGGCAAGCTTGAGGGCGTATGCAACTATTGCATTGCGGTTAAGGAACAGGGTGACGATATCATTTTCCTCAGAAAGATCGTGCGCGGCGGTGCCGATAAGAGTTACGGCATCCAGGCGGCAAGGCTTGCCGGTGTTCCGGATGCGGTTTTGAACCGCGCGAAGGAAATCGTGGAGCAGCTTGTAGCCAACGATCTTGCGGAAAAGGCGAAGAACATCAGGGTTGTGGATACCGGAGTTCCGAAGCCGAAAAAGGGGCAGAAGCAGGCCGAAATCGAAGGCCAGCTGAGCCTGTTCGGAACCCCCGAAACCAATCGCGTCGCGGAACAGATTCGGGAGACCGATCTTTCGCGGATGACACCGATTGAAGCACTGAATTTCCTGTATAAGCTGCAGGAGGATCTGAAGCACTGATTCCGATCGGTTGCTGAAAGATAAATAACGGGTTTCCCATACCGGCTTCGGGAGAAACGGAAGGAATGCGTAAAAGCCGGAATCAGGGGGCAGACCCCATCGCGTAAAGAAGAGGATTTTTATGGAACAAGTGTATCGTGTGCACCTCGGACCCGCCCGCTGCGGCGCGGATCTCGGGGACGGAAGCGAGCGCGGGTTATATGTGGATCAGGATACGATTCTGCGTAAGCTCGGGCGCCCGCATCGTCAGATTAATCTGATGTATTGCTATTATCCGAATGACGAGGGTTGGCCGAAGCGTGCACATGATGCGCATGCACATGACAATCTTACCGACATCTGGGATTATCCCTACGACGATTATTTTACCTACAAAGGCGGTATAGGCGGTAACCTGGAGGATGAACCCTTTAAATTCATGCGTGATGTCCGCCGTCACGGTCAGGATGTATGCCTTACACTGACGATGGATCCGTTCCTTGACGAAGAACATATTTCGGCTGTCTGCAAAGATCTTGCAAAGTTCGGCCGCGTTCAGGTGCGTGTTAATCATGAAGCTACCGGAAACTGGTTTTCCTTTAACAAGAGGGCAAGCTATGAAGAGGTCGCAGCCTTTTTCGTAAAGGTTTGCAAGGTATTCCACAGGGAAGCTCCCAACTGCAGGCTTATTCTCTGTCTTGACGGCTGCAAAAATGCCAATGACGAAAAAATGGAGATGGAGGATATCTTTGCCGATGCGGCAAGAGCCTGTGACATTGTGTCGGTTGACCGTTATATGGCGCTTCACTGGGGCTACCCCGTAGATATCTGCGATTTCGGCGGAAACTCACATTCGCGTTCGAAGGTCGAGGATATTTACAAAATGTGCAAGAAGAGTTATGAGCGTTATGCATACGTAAACAACGGCGTTTACAAGCCTATGGTTCTTTCCGAGCTCAATGCCGATGCGGATGTTACCGGACCTTACGATCAGGCTGAAATGTTCAGAAAATTTGCCGATCTTCTTGAGGCGGATGAACAGAACTGGCTTTCCGGCTTTACCATGTATATGTTCCGCGACAGAGGACGTCTCGGTCTTGAGATACAGGATCCCAACAATGCAAATGTCGGTATAAAACAGCCCTTGATGGATACTTACCGTGAAATGATACACGAGGAGTTTTTCTCGCCGAAGATGGAAGACAAGGAAAAGGCTGCATTCCCCGCAAAGCTTCGCTGGGGTTCCTTCGAGGATTCGGATGGCATCGCCGTACCCTTGAAGCTTGAAAAGACTCCCGTATTCTTCGAGCTTTTCTTTAAGGACTCGCTTAAGGATGCAAATCTGATGATCGAAATCGGAGGAGAGTGGTTCTATAAGGCTCCCGGAGTAGAGTGTATAGATCTTGCATCTGCTTTCTTTAACAGGAAAATCGAAGCCCCGACAGACATGACCCTCAGAATTTTTGCACCTCCCGCAAGCGGCGAAAACGATGAAAACCAGGGTGATGACTGGCAGATGAATTACTACTATGACCTTCCCGGACTTCCCGAGATTCGCATTGTTTATGAACCTATTGAAAAATAGTAAAAAATGACAAAAAAATTGCCATAACCTATTATGGTTATGGCGATTTTTGTTAAAAATTGCTTAATATTGTCTTGCATATTGAGATATCATATGTTATTATTTAATAGATATATCTTTGCTATATTTATGCCCTTTTGCGCCTTTTTGGTAAAAGTGCACAAGAAAAAAGATGAAACTCGTACAAATATATCGCAAGAGGTGGATGCATGAACCATTTTTTCAGCTTTGAGGGACCTCTTATCGGTTTTCTCGATAAATGTGGAAGAGTAGTGATCCTTTCGGTGCTCTGGACAATCTGCTGCATCCCGGTCTTTACGATAGGAGCATCGAGCTCAGCCCTTTATCACAGCATAACAAAAACTGTCATAAAGGACAGAAGCTCGTCAACGCGAGATTTTTTCGAGGCATTTAAAAGGTCTTTTAAAAGAACCGTGCCTTTCACGCTGCTTACGCTCGGTGCGATCGTGATTCTTTATCTTGATATGGCGGTATGGGCCGAAAAAAAGACAAAGCTTGCTTTTATGTCGATGAATGTATGTCTGGTCCTGATGCTTCTTACAATTGCTTTCGCCGGCTTTGTTTTTCCGGTGATCTCGCGATTTATATTCGGATTCAGGGAAACAGCAAAGCTTTCGCTGTTTCTGACCTTCAGATACCTGCCGGTTTCCGTAGGACTCATTGTGATGGGACTTATCCTTGCAGCAGGAACCTGGAGCTTCTTCCTGAATCTGCTTTATCTTCCCGGAGTGCTCTGTCTCATAGCATCCGCGATGATAGAAAAAATCTTTAAAAAATACATACCGAAGGCCGACGAAGGAGAGGAGCTTTGGTATGATGAATAAACCATGTTAAGGAGGTTTATATGCACGCAAAACTTGTACTAAAACGTGTGCTGGCTTCGGTTCTTGCGACATCGATGATGCTTACGGGCATCGCATTCGCGGATCCGGATACCGATACAAGCGATACAAGTGATAAGACAGCTGTAGAATCCGATGCCGAAAGCACGGTGACGACAGGCAGCACGAATCCGGCAGATGTCAGATCACGGACTATCGACGACTATCAGTATATCCTCGATTATTACAATATCGATGAAGGAACCCTCAGCTACACAGAATACCTCGCTGCTCACGGAGAGATCAAGGAAATGAAAGACTTTTCCGTAGGTGCCGTAGAAGCCTATAAAAAGGCGAACCACTACGAAGGCATGACTCCCGAGGTAGTTTCGGTTTCTTCGCTGGAAAAACAGGTATATGCCGACGGTGAAGGTGTTGATGTTTCGGCTTATTCCGAGGCACTGAAGCTTGATGAAAAAGGATTTGTTGATTTTTCGGTCAACGTACCCGCATCCGGCTACTACTACCTTGCCCTCGATTATTACAATATCACTTCAAAGAACTCGAATATACAGAGAGCGGTTTTCGTTAACGGAGCACTTCCTTATTCGGAGCTTACACGTGTAGAACTTAAGCGTATGTGGGTCAACAATCCCAAGAGCTACAAGTCTGATGAAAACGGTGTTCAGCTTAAGGACAGCAAGGGCTATTCCGAATGGAAATCCGATAATCAGGGTAACGACCTTAAAGCTTCTCAGGTTGAGGTTCATGACTGGCAGAGATCCTTCCTTTATGACAGCCAGGGTTTCTATACCGATGAAATGGCAATATATCTTGAGGCCGGTGAAAATACAATTACCCTGTTCTCAATAACAGAGGCCACTGTGATCTGTGCTCTTAACTTCCTTCACGTTGAGAAGATTCCTACCTATGCAGAATATTATGAAAGCATTAAAGGTCTGGAGAATAAAGCCAAGGATCAGGTGATCACTATCCAGGCAGAGGATTCGTCTCTTAAGTCTTCACAGATGCTTTATCCTCAGCAGGACCAGTCATCCGCAGCGGTAAGACCTTACAGCGCCAAGCTTCTCCTTAACAATACCATAGGCGGTAATTCATGGAGGCTTATCGGCGACTGGCTTGAATGGGATTTCGAAGTCAAGCAGAGCGGTTTCTACAATATTGAGCTGCTCGTTAAGCAGAACTTCACCAAAGGTATCTATGTATCCAGAAGGATAATGATAGACGGAAAGGTTCCTTTTGAAGAGGTAAACGAATACGGCTTCTCCTATGACAACACCTGGTACTATAAAATACTCGGCGGAAAGAAGAATCCTTATCAGTTCTATCTGGAAGAAGGAAAGCACAAGCTGAGGATGACGGTTGTACTCGGTGACTTCGGTGATATCGTAGGACGCGTATCCGACGTTACCGACGATCTTAACAAGATTTACCGTGAGGTTATCTGTGTAACCGGTACCGCGCCTGACGTATGGCGTGACTACGAGATCGTTGAAAATCTTCCCGGTCTTAATGAAGAACTTAAATCCGCATATAACAAGATCGATTCGATCATAAAGGATTTTGAAAAGCTGGTAGGAAAGGGAAGCGACAAGGAAAGAGCCCTTACAACCATGAGGACCCAGCTTAAGGAACTCATTAAAAATAATGAATACTTTGTAAAAGTGGTAGGAGACTACAGATCAAATGTACGTGCGTGCGGTACATGGATCGCCGATGTAATCGGACAGCCTCTTGCTCTTGATTCAATCTACATTTATTCGACCGATGAAAAAATAAAAGAAATTTCAAACAACTTCTTCAAGAGATTCTGGCATGAGATGAAGAGACTGTTCTATTCCTTCATTGTTGACTACGATATCGTCGGCGATGTTTCGGAAAAGGGTGACAAATCACCAAAGCTTGTACTCTGGGTAGGAACGGGCCGTGACCAGTCAAACGTTATCAAGTCGATGATTTCGGAAGATTTCACTGCCAATTACGGCGTAAACGTAACGGTAATGCTCGTAGATATATCCACACTGCTCCAGGCAACGCTCGCCGGACAGGGACCCGATATCGCGCTTGAGGTAAACTTCGACCTTCCCGTTAACTACGGTATAAGAGATGCGGTTTACGATCTTTCCAAGTTTGACGATATAGACGAGGTTCTTGCAAGATTTGACGACAGCGCATATGAGGCATATCAGTTCAACGGATCGACTTACGCACTGCCTTGTACGCAGACCTTCATGGTAATGTTCTACAGGAAGGATATATTAAAGGAGCTCGGACTTGAGCCTCCTGAAACATGGGAAGAAATGGTTACGGCGCTTACCGTTATGAGCCAGAACAACATGGATCTCGGTATGCTGCCCGGCGAGGAAGTGTTCCTTATGAATCTTCTTCAGAACGGAGGAGAGTATTACAATGCCGCAGGAGACAAGACGCTTCTTGATTCCGAGGAGGCAATACAGGCCTTCACCAAGTACTGCGAATGGTACACCGACTACGGCGTAGACAAGACGACAAACGTTGAACAGCGTTTCCGTACCGGTGAAGCGCCGATAATCATCAGTAACTTCGGTTACTATAACACGCTTCAGGTTTCCGCACCCGATATCAACGGTCTCTGGGGAGTAACCCAGGTACCCGGTACAGAGAGGGTTGCAATAGAGGATACCTTCGATCCGGTTACCGGAAAAGAGATCAAGGCCGGCGAGAAATATGTCGACCATACAATCGCAAGCGTCGGAAATGCCTGCGTGATCATGAATGCATGCAAGGACAAGGAAAGCGCATGGAAGTTCCTTAAGTGGTGGACAAGCGCCGAGACCCAGGTAATGTATTCACATGAAATGGAATCCATCAACGGACCTTCCGCAAAGGTTGCGAGCGCAAACCTTGAAGCCTTCCAGCAGATCGGTTATCCCGTTGAGTTCACGGATACCATCAACAAACAGAGAAATACGATACGCGGAATCCGTCAGATCCCGGGAAGCTACTTTACCTTCCGTTACATTAACAACGCATTCTATGCAGTGACGGCAGATACCAATGCATCGACTCCCCGTGAGGAGCTGACAGACCGTATCACTTATATCAATGATGAGATCGCCTACAAGCGTCATGAGCTTGGCATCGATTAAAGAAAGGAGAAGAACATAAATGGAATCTGTTAATCAGAACAAGCCTATAGTTCATAAGCTGACACTGAAGCAGAAGATTTACAGAAGCAGACAGTCCTATTTTATGCTGGCTCCGTACCTATTTTTCTTCTTCTTCTTTACGATTTTGCCGGTGCTTGCATCGATAATACTCAGCTTCACATATTTCGATATGCTGAACTTCCCCAAGTGGGTAGGCTTTAACAACTATGCAAGACTCTTCCTTGATGATGAGGTCTTCCTCATTGCCTTGAAGAACACCTTGCTCTTTGCGGTAATAACTGGCCCCCTTTCCTATATAATGTGTCTGTTGTTCGCATGGATCATTAACGAATTCAAAGGAAAGCTCAGAGCCTTCCTGACCCTGATCTTTTATGCACCGTCGATCTGCGGCAATGCATATTATGTATGGTCGCTGATTTTGAGCTCCGACCGTTACGGATATTTGAACTCAATCCTTCTTAAATGGGGATTTATAAACAATCAGGTGCTCTGGTTCCAGACCGAGAAGCTTGTAATGCCCTGTCTTATCGTGGTTCAGCTCTGGCTTTCACTCGGTACCGGTTTCCTTTCTTTCATTGCAGGTCTTCAGACCATCGACAAGTCGATGTACGAAGCAGCCGCAATGGACGGAATCAAGAACCGCTGGCAGGAGCTTTGGTACGTAACCCTTCCTGCAATGAAACCGCAGCTCATGTTCGGTGCAGTAATGCAGATCACTCAGTCATTTGCGGTTGGTGATATCTCCATTATGCTTGCCGGAAACCCTTCGGTTAACTACGCAGGTACCACGATAGTTACGCACCTTATCGACTACGGAACCTTCCGATTTGAAATGGGATATGCCTCGGCTATAGCTTCGATCCTCTTCTTACTGATGGTCGGAACCAATAAGCTTGTACAGGCTCTCCTCAGAAGGGTAGGTGAGTAGTTTTGGCAGAAAGTACAAATAAAGCATTGGATAAGGAGCTTAAGGCCACAACCAAGGCCGAAGCCAAAAGGCTTAAACAGGAAGCCAAAATAAAGAAGAAGTACAGTAAAGCAAGGAAAGGCATTTTCCATCGCGAAAAGCAGCTCAACCGTTCCGCTGCAGGTAACGGGATCCTGTTCTTCTTCATGATCTT
>DFFN01000108.1:0-1893 GCA_002369525.1 Lachnoclostridium sp. UBA3775
CTCTTAATCAGGGTGTCCGGGGTTCGAGCCCCCGGCGGTGCACTCGCAAGAATCTTTTTTTGGGACGTGATCCCGGGGGAAGGTTCTTTTTTTTCATATATCGCCCCGGGCGATGATCAAAACATTTGTTTTGAGGAGGAAAGTGATGAAGAAAAACAGAATAGTGATGTTTGCGCTTTGCCTTATGTTACTGACGGCATGCACAGACGGGAAGTCATCCTCTGCGGATGGGCCAAAGGCTTCGGAGAGCAGTCATGAAACGCAGAGGAGGCAGGACCTTCCGGACGTTGACAACAACGAGCCGTGGGGAGATGTGCCGGAAGATACAACTCCGGTACCGACTCAGAAATATCCTGAGGTGGTGACTCCGGCAGTTACGGAGGAACCCGCACCGACAGAGAAACCTGAGGATACTCCGACACCGACGCCCGAACCCGAGATAACACCGGAACCCACTGAAGAACCGGAGGATCCCGTTGATCCGATGTCGGATCCCGGCTACAGCCGTACACCGGGCGTCGATTCGCCGAATATGTACTGCATACCCGACGAAGAGGGCATGGCCGCCGAAAAGGCAAAGGAAGGCTGTGTAACATGCATAGTTGAGACTGACGGTGAAGGCGAAAGGGATGAGCTTGTACTTGCAACGGCCAACCCCGTGAAAGAAGTTAATATCATCAGGCTTGATAACTACAGCTATGACGAAGACGGAAACCTGAGCTTTGAGAAGACTGTTGTTTTTTCTCTTGAGACAATGGATTCAGACCATCCGATAGCTCTTGAAATACCCGAACTTGAAGATATTCCGAAGGTGGGAGTGTCATACATCGAAGCTGACGGAGAGAGAGTTGACTTTGCGATAGCAAGAGGAGGCGCCGACGGCTATGTCTTCCTTGCACAGATAAACTGATATGGATGTTAAAAGGAATGCGGATGCCGTCATTTTCGATCTTGACGGCACACTGACAGATACCGAAAAATACTATAAGATCGCATGGCCCGAGGCACTGCGTTATTTCGGCTATGACCCGGACCCCGATATTTCGCTGGAGCTCAGGTCGCTCGGGCGCCCCTTTGCCCCGCTGAAATTCAAGGAATGGTTCGGCGATGGTTTCGACTATGACGCTGTCAGGGAGTACCGTAAAAAGCTGGTTGCGGCCATGATAGAAAAGAACGGTATCCCGCTTAAGCCGGGTGCAAAGGAAATACTTGAATGGCTTAAACAAGAGGGCATTATCACTGCATTGGCAACCGCAAACGATTTGAAAAGGACCGCCGGTTATCTTGAAAAAATCGGACTTTCGGGCTATTTTGACAGGATAATATGCGCAGACATGGTAAAGCTCGGCAAGCCCGCACCGGATATATACGCCCATGCCGTGCAAAAGCTCGGACTTTCGCCTGACCGCTGCTTCGCCGTTGAGGATTCGCCAAACGGCGTTAAGAGCGCTTATGCCGCCGGCTGCAAGGTTATCATGGTACCGGACCTCACCGAGCCCGATGAGGAATTAAAAAAGCTGCTCTGCGCGAGGGTGAGCAGCCTTATTGAGATCAAAAAGCTTTTATAACCTGAATTTCGGGATCGTAACCTTTACGATGGTCCAGCCGTCCACACGGTCGTTCTCGATGGTTCCGCCGCACATCAGCTTCAGTCTGGTTGCGGCGTTTTTTGTTCCTATGCCGCTGCTTTCCTTGAGCTTGACCTTTGCGGAGGCTTCGAAGCCCTGACCGTTGTCGCAGATCTCCACGATTATGTTTCCGCCCTTTTCGTAGCTTTTTAGCACGACCCTTGAGCCCTCCTGGTATCTGTCGATTCCATGCTTAAGGGCATTTTCAAGAAGGGGCTCCACACTTAAGGGCGGGAGAGTGAAATCGGTGCATTCAAGCTCGTAG
>DFFN01000108.1:1904-19055 GCA_002369525.1 Lachnoclostridium sp. UBA3775
CAGCGGCTGAACTGAAAGCTGCGGAACCACGAAATCCATGGTCTGAATATCATATTCTATGTTCAGCTTCCTCCCAAACCGGAGCTGCTCGATGAACAGATATTTCTTCAAGTGTTCCAGCTCCTTTTCAAAGGGCACCGGATCGTTTGAGTCTATCGCAGTGAAATTGTCCCTGAGGTAAACTCCGAAATGGCCCATCATCTCTGCCGCGCGCTCGGGATTCTCATAGCAGAGCTCCTGAATTACGGCCATTGAATTATTGATGAAATGAGGCTTTATCTGGGCCATAAGTCCCGTAAGCTTGGTTTTTTCGTATTCAAGCGTTTTGTTGAAAAGCTCAACATGTACCTCGTGCTGGTAGATGGCGGCAAGATAGAAGTAGTAAACGAACATGTTTATGACGGCAATCTCGTCGCTCATTCCGCTGATGATGTTATGAAGCTCGAGATAGGCGGCAAGCAGGCTTGAAAAGGCGATAAAGGCAACAATCGCAAGCTTTAAGCTGCGCCCGTAGCGAAGCATAGACAGGGAACGTATGAGAAGCACGATAATGTAAAACAGCGTCGTCATTATCATTAAGGGACGCAGGGGCTTTCCTATAAATGAATAGTTGTCCCCGAAGGCAAATACGCTTTCTATACCGAAAAGATTCAGAAGGACAACAATAAAGCAGAAGGCGTAGGGAATGAAAATGAGAATTTTTTGAAACCTCCGCTTAAACGGCGTTATCAGTAGAAGCTCGATAAGCGCAAGAAGCGGGAAAAGCCAGTAAACAAGGGCGGATTTATAGTAAAGAACCCTGACCGGCAGCTTATATTTCATTGTGCAGTAGTCAAGATAATCGCAGACAGTGAGCACGAGCACGATAAACTCGAGCACCCAGATCAGCTCGGCCCCCTTTATCTTGTTTTTCAGGTTGACGAGCTGTACCACGGCAAGCGCGAGAAGCAGCATAAGCGTAAGATAATTTTGTGAAATATATTCTTTGATTAACTCCATCAGACTTCCTTTCCTGCCGTTTTCTTCCCGGCGATCAGCCTGTCAAGCAGCATCGTAAGCTGCGGAAGAACGGTCAAAACAAGTATTATGGAAATCAGCGCGCCCCGTCCGACAGCAAGCCCGATATGGCCGATGTAAACGTCGCTGACACGGTAGGCGATGATAAAGCCGGCGGCCGTAAGTATCGTTCCCGAGGTGAAAACGGTCGGGAAGCAGGCTGTAAGCGCCGCAGTGCAGGCTTCTTTTTTGTTCTTGTCCTTTCTGAAACCGAGGTAGCGGCTCATGAAAACGATGGCATAGTCTATGGTCGCGCCCATCTGTATCGCGGAAACGATCATGTGCGTAACGAAGGATGCATGCACGTCGCCGAGGAACATGAACGAGAAATTTATCCATATGCTGCCCTGGATCACAAAAACCATAACGGCAGCGGTCACAGGATTTCTGAAGGTAAAAAGCAGTATCAGAAACACGAAAGCCACGGTAAGAAGGCTTATCATGAGCGAATCGCTCTTATATGAGGTCAGAAGATCGCGTGTGCTTGTGATATCGCCCGTGATTATGAAATCATCGTCGTCATAATAATTTCCTGTAAGCTTTCTGAGTTCGTCTACAAGCTCAAAGCTTTCGTCACCCTGCGCGGGGAGCTTTGAAGTAAACACAAGACGGTCATATCTGCTTCCGTGAAGCAGGCTTACACCGCGTTCAAGCTGCGGACGGAAAGCATCAAGCAGCTTTGACTGCTCTTCATCAAGCTTCACGACGCCGGAATCGATCTTTTCGAAAAGATACATGATAAGGTCGACAAGCGGATAGCTTTTTCCTGAAACATCGCCGAAATCAAGGTGCTCTAAGGCATAGCCCCTAAACAGAAGCTCTGCCTGGCTTTGGTCGATGCCCAGGGTTTTTGAAACCTCCTCTGCCGAAACTCTGTCTGTAAGGTAAACTCCGGGAAGAAGGCTTATGTCGCAAAGACCGTTGCCGGAGGAAATGTCTTTAAGCTCTTTTATGTCGGCAAGGAGCTTACGCTGCCTGTCGTAGTCTCCTGCGGGAAGAAGAATGGCTACGGCGGTGCTGCTTCCGAAGCGGTCCTCGATCTTATGGAGTATCGTGCGGTCCTCGGCCGGGATTATTTCGGTAACAAAATTATCGTTAAAAGCAAATTCGACCTTGCGCGAGCCGATGAAAGCGAGCGGAAGTATGATCACAAAAGCCGCAATGAAAACCTTTCCTGCTTTTCCGAGGTTTCGCCAGAAACCGGTAAGGTCCGGAATGAGCTTTTTATGCAAAGTCTTTTTAAGAGGCTTTGCAAAAATATAAATAAGTCCCGGCATCAGAAGAAATACCGTCAGCATGCTGCAGATTATGCTTTTCGCAAGCACGCTTCCGAGGTCCCTGCCGAGACCGAAGCGCATGAGGGTCAATGCGATCAGCCCCGAAATCGTTGTAAGCGACGAGGAAGTGATCTCGACTATCGAGTGGCCGAGAGAAGCAACAAGAGCTTCCCTGCCGTCGGGATTTTCGGCTGCCGCATCCTGGTAGTGATGGGCAAAAATTATCGCATAATCGATGGCAAGGGCAAGCTGAAGTATGATGGCCACAGAATTTGTGATCGAGGAAATCTCGCCGAGCCAGAAATTCGTGCCCATGTTGAGCAAGGCCGCAAAGGCAAAAACTATGGCAAAAATGATTATCTCGAAGTAGCTTCTTGAGGTTAAAAGAAGCACAAGCACGATAACGATCACCGCTATCGCCATGACACCCGCCATTTCGCCGGAAAGTATTTTGGAATAATTGAAACCGATGTCGGTCCTGATATATTCGTCATATTCTGCGCAGAGCTCCCTGATCTTATCCATTGACCCGGGTATGCCTTCCGATTTTTCGCTGCCGTCAAAGGAAATATCAAAAAGGGCGCAGTTATCCTTATAGTGAGCATCACTCTCGTCAAAGGAAACGCCGAAAACATGTGGAATCAGGGAAATCTTATCCTTAAGGGCTAAGGCATCTTCATATGAAATGTCCTCGATCATCACGGTCGCGCTTGCATAGGAAGAAAACTCCCCGCTCATTGCCGCGATGCCGCGTCTGGTTTCGGAATCCTTTGGCAGGAAATTCCTGAAGTCGGAGTTGACACGTACCCTGCCTATCGAAAGGACACAATAAACCGAGGCCAGCGCAAACAGAAGGAAGATGAAATATCTCGACCTTACAATAAGGGCGGCGCTTTTTGCGGCTAAATTTTTGACTTGTTTTTGTCCTTTTTTATTCATCTCAAGCATTATTATAAATTTTTTTTCCTATAATATCAAGGAAAGAACAGAAAAATTAAGAAAAAATTCCCGATTTGGTGCGCTTTTGGTGCACTTTTTGTTATATAATCATTTCGGAAGTTTCAAAAACAGGAGGAAATCATGAGCGAGGCTGTGATATCGGTTGATAAACCGGTAAAAAGCTATGGCAAACCCTGATCTTCGATGAGCCGACAAACGGCCTGGATCCTCAGGGTATCATGGATGTGCGCCACATCATACAGAAGGTCAACGAACAGGAAGGAACGACCATCATTGTTCCATTGTTCTTAACCATGAGAATATTCAGGCGCAGAGAGCTTGATTTCTAAAAATATACTGGGACAAAGTCCCGAACGGAGGTTAATATGTCAGTATTGTTTGCTATACTCGCCATTGTTGCGGGTGTTGCCACTCCTTTCCTCATCGGTATCGGCGGAATTATCGTCGCTGTTATCTTTGGCGGTCTCGCAATCTTCTTTGCAAACAGAAAGAGGAAGATTGAAGGCGGCGGCGGAATGGGAAGCATTGTGTTGGCTGCTGTAGGCATCATTATTTCAGTTCTTATGTTCCTTGCATGGACAGGCATTTGTTCAAAAATAAAGGATGAAGCCGATAAGGTTGATGCCACATTGGTTAAGAAGGCTTTTGAAGACAATTCAACATGGGGACTTCTTGGAGCTTTGGGGTCTGTTGACAAGGACGATCTTGAACAGTTCAAAGAGGAAATGGAAAGAATAACAGATAACATGAAAGATGAAGAAAGCTCAGGCAGTTCAAGCAGTGAGAGCAGTTCAGGCAGTGAAAGCTAAATAATGATTGATTTTGGGAAAAAGTGAAGTTTGTGGGAGAAGGCAAAGCCTCCGGTGTAAAAGCCGGGGGCTTATTAACGGGATTCTGCCAAAAGACAGGGATATGGTGTATGGAGCCTCCGGGACTGCGGCGGAGGATGAAGAAAGTGAGACAGGAAAATGTTCTGGAATAAAAACGACGATATCAACAAAGACTGGAAAGATTACGAAAAGTATAAAAAAGAGAAAGAGGCAAGGGACAGGGAGATATATAATGACGGGTATCCCACCTATGATTACAATGAGAACGAGCGTCATGTCCATGACGATCACTGCGATATCGGCTTGTCACCCGGGATGCAGTCCGAACTTGAACGGATGAAGAGGGTTAGGGCAGCCATAGTATTTACGATAGCAGCGATCATCCTGCTCAGTTTTGCCTTTCAGGTTGTAGGTTTCGCCAGACTTGCACGTTCAAAGAAAGAAAAGCAGAGCCGGCAGGACGATATAAGCAAAGGCACGATCAGTCTCGAGATAAATAATTACTGTGAGAGCGACTGCTTTACGGTTCACAGCAGTCTTTCCGGCGACCGTGTCATAGCCGAGGTGGAAAAGACAGCTGACAGTGATCTGGAGCTTCTTTATGTGGAGTTTACATTCTATGACAGGAATAAAAAAGTGACGGAAATCCATAAAACCCAGATCAGGGCAGCAAATCTTGCGGTAGGTAAGAGAGTAACGGCCTATTCGAGATATGTTCCCTACGGGAGCGTTTCAGCGGATGTAAGGGTTGTGTCATAAAAACTTCCATTTGCTGAGCAGATATCCGGGGATCACCACGATTGCAAAGAATGCCCAGCTTATGAGCGTGAATACCTTGATGAATTTACCGCCCTGACCGGGATATTCCCTGACATATATGCGGTAGTTGATGACGGAGGCAAGCGAACCGATCAAAGAGACGAGTCCTGCGGTGTCCGCGCCGTAAATGAGTCCCGCAAAATTCTCGCTGAAAGGATATAAAACGATAGAGGCCGGCACGTTGGATATGATCTGGCTTACCCCGATGGTAAGAAAGTACTCATGTCCGCAGACGGCCTTTTTGAGTACTTTTGCAATGCTTTCGTTTGCCGCGATCTGGGACGAGAACACAAAAAAGCAGAGAAATGTAAGAAGAAGCACATAGTCCACTTTGGTGAACAGGCGCAGATTGACTGCGGCGATCGTAACGATCACGATCGCAACGGCAAGCGGCCAGAGCCTGGTGCGGGTGACTATCGTTGTGATTATCATGATGAACAGGATGATATACGCTATTCTTCTTACCCTGCCTTCCTCCTTCCACTCGCCGGCAACATTTTCTTCCTCAAAGCTTATTTCTTCATCAGGGTCTTTGCGGTAAAGAACGCAGACAAAGATAATTAAGAGCACTGCCGAGCTTATGCACAGCGGCGACATGTGCAGTATGAAATTTGCGGCGCTTGTTCCGGACTGTCCGTAGAGAAAAAGGTTCTGGGGACTGCCGAAGGGCATGAGAAGAGAACCGCGGATCGCCGCGATATTTTCCATAGAGATAACGGGAAGTATATATTTTTCCTTGCCGCCGCCTTTGAAAAGAAGGATGGTAAGCGGCACAAAAATGATAAGAGAAACATCGTTTGTTACGAACATGGACGTGAAAAAAACGCCGAAGATCAGGAAAAGCGAAAGAGAGCGCATCCTCTTAAGCCTTGTGGCAAAGGAAATCAGCGGTTTGAATATGTTTTCCTGCTTGAAGCCTTCCAAGACGCAGAGCATCATAAAAAGCGTGCCGAGGGTATGCCAGTCAAGCTTTTTGACCAGCGAGCCCGATACCGGTGTTATGAACAGCGATATCACGGCAGCGGCAAGTGCCAGCGTCAGCATCATTTCTTTTTTGAAAAAACCGAGTACTTTTTTCATTTTCTTTCACTTTCGGAACATTTTTATCTCTGCTTGATCATCAGCATGATATTTCTGAACATGTCAAAATAACTGTAGCGGTATTGCCTGTAGGTATAGACCGGAAGAGGGTGGACTGCGTCATTTTCGCAGAGTGCCTGTTCTTCTTCGTTTAAGGGCTCATCGTTTGTCAGCTTTTTTTTGACCTTTTCGTGCTTTTTTATTTCCTTGTCGATAATGGTGATCACTTTGTAATGGTAATCCCTTTCCCTGTTGTATGTCGTCAGAAGCTTGTCGTTGATCAGATATTTGCAGAATGGATCGTCGGCATAAACTCTGTAGACCATATTGCTCTCAAAATAGGGAAGCACAAGGGGCTTGATAAGAAGCAGCACGGCTACGGCGATGGCGCCGATTCCTATATCAAGATAAAAGTTGGGGGCGGAAGCTTTGACGTGGAAAAATATGAAGGCAAGCACAGCCAGAACTAAGGCAAGGATCCATATGATGAAGGATATTCTTGCACCGGCACGCTGCGCTTTCAGATTGCCAAGCTTTGTATAGCAGGCGTCGGAATCCGCACGCTCGCTTTCCTTCTGCCTTTCGAGGCGGCCTATGTGCATGTTGATACGCTGAAGGGCGATATCAAGCTTTGACTGCTCAGCAAGGGTTTTCTTCGGATTTTTTTTGACTTCATACTTCCCGGTCTGGGAGTTTTCTTTTTTTCCTTCGGCTTCTTCTTTGGCCGCATTTTCAGCATCCATGTTTTCGTAGAGCTGCATCATCTGTTCGTAGAGGCTTGAGCTGTCGTTTTCCATATGCTTCCTCCTCGGTTTAAGATTTCAGATCGCCCGCAGGTACCTGAATCTTTTATATTATAATGGTTTTTCATCCTCTTGGCAAGAAAAAAAGCGGCTGTAACCAAACTCAGCCGCTTTCTCCTTCGGACTCCGGAAGAGTAGTTTTTTATGATGTCCAAAACGTAAACTGTAATAAATAATTTAGAGTACCTTCAAAATATGAACCGTAACCTTAAATAAATAACAGCTAAACGTATAAACCAAAGATATGAACCGTAACTGTTTTATTATCCATAAATAATAAATAAAAGGCGGACATCATACGGAAAAAATTTTTATGCTTCGACCTCGAATTCAACCGTCTGGTTGTAATAATCAAGTGCTGTCTGCATCTTGAGTATGAGGTCGGAGATTCTTGCGAACTCGCTCTTTATCAGGGCGAGATCATAATTGATGTAGTTGTATTCCGGTGCTTTTGCCTCCCTGATATAGGAGAAGCGGTCGGTCCTGGTCTTTTCCTGCTGCTTTCTGAGCTTGTCAAGGAAGTTTTTTCTTCTTGAAAGCTGTGCCATGCGTACGAGCAGGACGTCGATGGTGTATTCTTCGTCATCGACTTTTACTTTGTTGGTAGCGTTGCTTAAGTTTATGGCATGTCTGAGCCTGCTGACCTTAAGGTCGATCTCCTCGATCTGTGCCGCGGTTTCGGCATAGTCATATTCCGGTATCACCGGTTCTTCGCCGAGCGCTGCGGTATAGAAGGTCCCGGTATTCTCCTTGTCGAGGAAGAAATTCTTGTCTTCTTCAAGCTGACGGAGCATTTTGTTTGCGATTGCGGATGTAACTTTCATTGTTCACCTCTTTCTGCCGGCCTGCCGGCTTCGTATGTTTTCTTCTTTCGTTCTGCGGTAAAGTATAGCACAGTTTTGCCTGTCTGTCATTTAACCTGCGGTTCAATTAAAGAGTATCGTGTCGGACTTTTCCTGCTTGCCGGCGGCAGGGTGCCAACCAAAGCAGGAGTTTTTGGCTCTTGCTTTTTTTGCGGTTTGTAGGTATAATACTTGTGATTACAGTGCTAAAAGTCAATCCACACGTCGAGCTCGCTCGTAAGTGGGGATTTGACTTTGACAGCACCCCACACGTGAGCAAGTAGTGGGGTAGGGGCCCCACGGATTGCGAATGTGGGGGAGGATTGTGGGAGTGCGCAGCACGAAACAATCCGTAATCACAATTTTTGTAAGCAAATGTAAAGCGCGGAAAGGCGGACACTTATGCAGCCGGAAAAAAACCACAGGCTTTTTCTTGTCATGGGAAAGAGCGCAACCGGAAAGGATCATATTTACAAGGCTCTGCTTGAAAAAATGCCGGAGCTTGTTTCGGTTGTGCCTTATACTACCAGGCCGATGAGGGAAACCGAGGTCGAGGGCGTGGAATATCATTTCTTAAGTGAGCCGCAGATGGAAGAACTGGATGCTTTGGGAAAAATCATCGAGAGACGCTGTTATCAGACCGTTATGGGTCCCTGGTACTATATGACGGTTGATGACGGGCAGATCGACCTTTCTGCGCATTCAAGCCTGCTTATCGTGACTCCCGAAGCCTACGGAAAGCTCCGTGACTACTTTGGTGAGGATTATACGGTTCCGCTCTACATTGAGTCGCCCGATGCCGAAAGGCTTAAGCGCTCGATAAAAAGGGAGGAAAAGCAGGAAAAGCCCGTGTTTGCCGAGGTTTGCAGGAGATATCTTGCGGATGAGCAGGACTTTTCCGAGGAGGTTCTTTCGGGCCTTGGAATCACAAAGCGCTTTGAAAACATAGATTTTGACGCCTGTGTTCAGGAAGCTGCGGATTATATAAGGAAAACGGCCGGTATCTGAGAGGAAAGCCGATGAGAAACTGGAACGAGATAATCGGAAACAAAAGAATTCTTGACAATCTTAAATCGGTCGTGGCCGAGAACAGGCCGGCCCATGCGATAGCCTTTCATGGTCCGGACGGGATCGGAAAGAGAACGGCTGCGGAGATTTTTGCAAAAAGCCTTCAGTGCGAAAACAGGGGCGATTCCTTCGAACCCTGCGGAACCTGCAGATCATGCCTGCAGTTTGATTCCGGAAACCAGCCGGATGTCATCAGGGTGACGCATGAAAAGGCCGCCGTCAGCGTTGACGACATAAGAAACCAGGTAGTTGCTCCGATGCAGATACTTCCGTACAGCTCGCCCAGAAAGATTTTCATCATGGACGAGGCCGAGAAGATGAACGAGCAGGCGCAGAATGCTTTGCTTAAAACGCTTGAGGAGCCGCCGGAGTACGGTATCATCATACTTCTTACCAACAACATGGAAAGCTTCCTTGAAACCATACGTTCGCGCGTGGTGTGCTATGATTTCATGCCGGTCGGGACCGAAGACATAAAAAGTTTTCTGATCAGGGAAAAGAAGATTCCGGATTACCAGGCGCGTATTGCCGCGGGTGCAAGCGGAGGATGCCCGGGACTTGCGTATGTATGGGCCGATTCCGAGGAATTTGCCGCAAAGAGGGAGTATGCGGAAAGAATACTGAGAAAGATAGGCGAGCTTCCTGCCGGCACGATAATCGCTACGGCAAAGGAAAATGCAAAAAACAAGGATGATATCGAGTTTTTCCTTCGCATGCTTGAAAACTGGATCAGGGACGTGCTTGTGATAAAGAGCGGCGCGCCCAAAAGGGTGTCAATGTTCACCGAAGAGATGAAAATACTGAAAAAACAGGCCGACAGCCTTGAATATGGATTTTTCGGAGAAATCAGCGCTGCGACAGATACGCTTCGCGAACGTCTCCGTTACAATGTAAATGCGGAGATCAGCTTTGAGGATCTTCTTTTAAAACTATAGAGGGCAATGCGCCCGGGAGGTAAAATGGTTAAAATCATCGGTGTCCGATTCAGACGGACCGGAAAAGTATATTATTTCGACCCTGCAGGCTACGATGTGTCAAGAGGAGAGCATGTCATTGTGGAGACGATAAGGGGCGTGGAGTACGGCTTTGTTATCCTCGGACCTAAGGAGGTTGAGGAAAGCGAGATAGTGGCTCCTTTAAAGACGATAATCCGTCCCGCAACGCCCGAGGATGACGAGAGGCATGCGGAAAATCTTGCAAAAGAAAAGAACGCAATGGAAATCTGCCGCGAAAAATGTTTAAAGCATGGGCTTGATATGAAGGTCGTTGACTGTGAATACACGTTTGACGGAGGAAAGGTACTGTTTTATTTCACTGCGGACGGAAGGGTCGATTTCAGGGAGCTGGTAAAGGACCTTGCCTCTGTCTTCAGGACAAGGATAGAGCTCAGGCAGATTGGCGTCAGGGACGAGACCAAGCTTCTCGGCGGCATAGGAATATGCGGCAGGGAGCTTTGCTGCGCAAGCTATTTAAGCGAGTTCATCCCGGTGTCCGTAAAGATGGCAAAGGATCAGAATTTAAGCCTTAATCCCACAAAGATAAGCGGAAACTGCGGCAGGCTGATGTGCTGTCTTAAGAATGAGGAGGCTGCCTATGAATATCTTAACAGCAAGCTTCCCGATGTGGGCGATTTTGTATATACCAAAGACGGTGAAAAGGGTGAGGTCATCGCCACTTCGGTGCTCCGCCAGAGAGTTAAGGTGGTTGTGCAGGAGGGAGCCGGTGACGAGGAAGTAAAGGAAGCCAAGGAATTTGACGTTGCCGATCTCAAGTTTAAACCCAAGCGCCGTCATGTGAACTACGAGGATGACCGCGAGGCAAGGAAGCTCGAAGCGCTTGAAAGAAATGAGGGCTCTAGGCTGGATGATTGATGAATCTTTGATAAAACCGGGAGAACGCTTTGACGACCTTGAGAGAAGCAACCTGCACATAATACAGGATCCGAAGCGCTTCTGCTTCGGAATGGATGCTGTGCTGCTGTCCGGGTTTATCAGGGTACCGCGCGGCGGGCGCGTACTTGATATGTGCACCGGAACGGGCATAATACCTCTGCTGCTTTCGGCAAAGACCGAAGCAGGGGAAATAATAGGTACGGAAATCCAGCCGGACAGTGCGGATATGGCTGCAAGAAGCGTAAAGGCCAATGCGCTTGAAGGAAAAATAAAGATATTGAATTCAGACATAAAGAATTCGCTTGAAATGTTCGGCAGGGACAGCTTCGATGCAGTAAGCTGCAACCCGCCCTACATGCCGGCAGGACGGGGAATAACAAATCCCGGTGATGTAAAAGCAATAGCAAGGCATGAGATTTTATGTACCGTAGCCGATGTTTGTTCGCAGGCCGCGGCCGTACTTAAGGACGGCGGACATTTTTTCATGGTGCACCGTCCGGCGAGGCTTGCGGAAATCTTTGAAAGGCTGTCGGAAAACAGACTTGAGCCAAAGCGCATGAAATTTGTGCAGCCGGAGGCGGGAAAGAAGCCGAATATGGTCTTGATCGACGCCGTTAAGGGCGGCGGACGCGAATTAAATGTCGAAGAGCCGGTGATAGTGTTTAAGGAACCCGGCGTCTATTCTGATGAGATCAGGGATATTTACGGATATTAGTACGGGGGGGCAGCCCCACAGATTTTGGGAGGAAATATGTACGGAACGCTTTTCCTTGTCGGAACGCCTATCGGAAATCTGGAGGATATGAGCTACAGGGCGATAAGGACGCTTAAGGAAGCAGATATCATCGCCGCGGAGGACACAAGAAATTCCATAAAGCTTCTGAATCATTTTGAAATAAATGTTCCGATGACAAGCTACCATGAATACAATAAAACCGAAAAGGGACATGAGCTGATCGCAAAGCTCCAGGAAGGGAAAAACATTGCTCTGATAACGGATGCGGGAATGCCTGGCATTTCGGATCCGGGCGAGGAGCTGGTTGCAATGGCCCATGCGGCAGGGGTTACGGTTTCGGTTGTGCCGGGACCTTCTGCAGTGATTTCGGCGCTTGTGATCTCGGGACTTCCCACAAGATGCTTTTCGTTCTATGCTTTCCTGCCTGCCGACAACAAGCCGAGGAAAAAGATGCTTACGGACATTGCGGCCGAGACAAAAACGCTTGTGCTCTATGAGGCGCCGCACCATCTTCTGAAAACACTGAAGGATTTAAGAGAGGCTCTCGGAAACCGCAGCATTTCGGTAGTCAAGGAACTGACGAAAAAGCACGAAAAAGTACTGAGAACCGATCTTGACGGTGCGATTCTTACATATGAAAACGAGGAGCCCAAGGGCGAATATGTGCTTGTGATCGCGGGACGCGACGCAAAGGAAGTACGCGAGGAGGAGATCGCCTCGTGGACGGAGATGCCGGTTGAAGAACATATGAAGTTCTATACCGATCAGGGCTTTGACAGAAAGGAAGCCATGAAGCTGGTAGCTAAGGACAGGGGAGTAGGAAAAAGGGAAATATATTCAATGCTTACAAAAAACAGCCCGGAGTGATCCGGGCTTTGTTTTTACAGTCTGCATATCGCATGCTTGTCGTTGTCCATCACGCTTAACAGATGGTATTTTAAAAGGAAGGCGGCGTCGTAGTACCTGCCGTCATAACCGAATTTAAGCTTGTCGAGAAGCGGCATTACATATTTTTCGGTCTCGTTGATGTATTCTATCATTCTCTTGCGTGAGAAGGTTCCCATCATGGTCGAGATGTTGTTGCAGCGGTCGATGACCTTTGTTATCGTAGCGAGGCGGTTTGTAGAAATCGTTTCATAATAACGGTCATGGGCCGTTTTCCATGTTTCACCCTCAAGTCTTTTGTAGGTCATGCAGCGCACAGCCTCCTGTACCTTAGGACATACCGGCAGTTCCCCGGGTTCTACGCCGCAGTCTTCGCATACATCGTGAAGGAGTATGGTTGCGATCAGCACATCCTCCTTAAGACCGAGCGCACAGGCATGGCAGGCCATGAGCAGCGGATGGTAAATGTATGGTATTGCTTCGCTGCCTTTTCTGGTCTGTCCCGCATGGTAGTTTTTCATCAGGGGAAGGGCGGTGAGGGTCTCGTTAAAGCCCAGCTTTTTTGCCGTTCTCTCAACGAAGCTGTACATATGCTCTTCGGAGAAAATGCGGTCATGCAGTTCCCATGGATCTTTTTCTTCCGGTGTAAGGTTATTTTCCATTATAATCCTCGCTGTTTATTTCATGCATATCGTCAAAAGGCTGAATACTGCTCCGTCTGACCTCGGATACCGAGGATTCCACATCCGCGCCTGCATTTTCGTCAGGCTGTTTATAGTACAGATGGTCTATCTTAATCCTCGATTCCATGGGGAAAAGAAGGATTATGGCGATCACGCCCGCTATAAAAAGCACCAGGGCAACGGCGATGGAAAAAACTATCGCGTTGGTGAATACGGAGGAATAGCCCGACTTCACCTTTTCCCAGAAGCCCGGTGTTCCCGTTCCCTTTTCGCCTTTTTCGACATTTGCTGTGCCGGCAGGCCCCGGAAGCTTCAGATAGGCCGGAAAGATGCTGTTGAAAGCCAGTGCGCTCATCGAAAGCTCGTCGGAGTGGTAAAGAATGTCAGCCTCTCCGGCAAGAAGCCCGTTATAGTAAAGAAGCAGTCTTCCGATTTTGCTTTCCCTGTCCGAAAAAGTATTTTTGTTAAAATATTCGACCCTCGTGGAAATCAGGGAAATATCGTATTTCTTCGGCAGTATCAGAAAGGCGGCAGGATCGAGATATATACCGCTCTCGTTTGAAAGCGTAAATAAAGGGCACTGCTCAAAAACAGCCGACAGGCCGTTGGGCTTTACGTTAAGTGCCGAGGAGATCGAAAGGATTTCGCAGTTCTGCTTTGCAAAATCGAAGAGCAGCTTGGTGTCTTTGTAGACACTGTCGTTATCCGGAGCGCCCATGACTATGCAGACCAGGTCCATCTTTCCGGAACTCATGTAGGTACAAAGAGCCCAGCTTCCGTCACCGCCGTAGGCGGAACCTCCGGTTTTTCCGGCATAGACCCCGTCATATCTGTCCTTGCCGTTCATCATGCGGTGGCTGCTTTTGACCTCATAGGAATTGCTCATGTCGGTTGCCCCGAGCTTTAGCCTGTCCGATGAGACTATGCTTTTATAGGAAGGAAATTCCTTCATCAGCTTTGCGGCCACGAGCCCCATGTCGTATGCACAGGAAGAATGGCCTTCGGCAAAAAGCCCCATGCCGTTTACAAAATTGCTGTTAACAAAACCTAGGTCCTTTGCGTAACGGTTCATTTTGGCGGCGAAGCCCTCCATCGAAGTGCCGGCCTTTTCGCAAAGCGCATAGGTGCAGTCCTCGGCCGATGCAAGCAGCATGCCTTTTACGGCATCCGACACGGTCACTGTCTCGTTGGCTTTGTAGCCGACTTTTGCGGCTGTCGGAAAATTCTGCTTTGCGGCCTGGGCCGAAACCTGAAGCATTCCGCCCGGTTCGAGCTCGTTAAGTACGATATATGCGGTAAGAAGCTTGGTAAGCGACGAAGGCTGTCCGCTTTCGCCTGCGTTTTTGGCATATAAAAGCGCACCGGTATTGACATCCATCACAACCGCAGATTTTGAAGCAATCTCCGGACCGCCCTCGCATATGGGCGAGGGAGCATCGGCGGCAATACCGAAGGAAAGGGTGAGCATGCACAGGATTAAAATTATTGCCGCAAATTTACTGTGCGTCATTCGCATTTTTCTCTGCAGCCTCCCGGTCAGCCTCTTCCATGAGTCTTACGACCTCATCTATGGCGGCGATTATTTCCCTGGTGTTCTTTTCGGCCTCCTCCTCAATGGCATCGCCGAAAACGGCATTGTGCTCGGCGTCTTCCATGAGCCTTACAACCTCGTCGGTCGATGCAAGGATCTCTTTGGTGTTCTTTTCGGCCTCTTCGTTAATCAGATCGTTGAATGCGGCATATATTTCCGCGTTGTCACGTATTGCGGCCACAGCATCGATGGCCTCGAAAAGCTCCTTTGCTGCAGCGGCTGCTGCGGCTTTTACCTCATCGGAATATTCTTCCTTTTCGGGAAGCTTTTCGTCTCCGGTGATTCCGAATTCGGATTCGAGCGTGGGCAGAGCCTCGTCATATTCGGGCTCGTCGTTTGCCGGAACATTTTTGTTGTCGTCCGAAATGTTTTCAAGTCTTTTCATAACGTCGTTGGCACCTCCTTTGAAGTAATCGCTTAAACGTATATATTCATAGTAAAGTTTGTCATATATCTCAGAATCTGCCGTGGCGGGAAGATAGATTTTCGCATCCCTGCCGGACATGGCGTGTGCTGCGGCAAAAATGCTGTCATATTTCCCTGCTGCGCATGCCGCATATACTGCGGAGCCTTTTGCATGGTATTCCGAAGGAAGGCAGGCATGTACGGGAAGGTTAAGGATATCTGAATAAAGCTGCATCAGAGCCTCGTTTCCTGCCGCATCGCCGATGATATAAAGCCCGTCAGGATTTGCGCCGTGCGCCCTGTATTTCTCGATAATGCCGCGGAAACCATAGATTTTGGCCTCAAGAGCCGCCAGGCTGAGTTCCTCCTTTGTTGTATCCGCCTTTGCGCCGAGATAAACGAAGCGGGAGTCTATGTCGATCGCAAGAAGGCCGTTTTTGCCTGCGAAAAGATCGCAGCCGCCGGGAAATGCGCTGAGACTTAAGGAATCTTCATGGTTTGCAAAATAAGCATAGGAACCGGGAAACAGATCTGAAGAGGAAGCAAGGATTTCGGGCACATAACCGGGGTCGGTATCGGTGACCAGCATGTTCAGGCAGCTTTCATCAAAAAGCGCGAGCATTTTTCCCGGAGCATCGATTCCGACGGCGGCAGACAGAGACTGCATTGCGGAACCCGCAACGGAAACAGCGGTGTCTTCGGAGAGCCCGAGCGATTTTGCCGCGAAGGCAGAAAGCTTTCCTGCACAGGCGCCCGCCATCTCTACAGGGCCTCCAAGTTTTTTTACAAGACCTGCAAGGCGTCTGTCAAGCGAAGCAAAGAATTCCGAAGAAGGATAACCCTCCCTGCTGCTCCAGAAAGCATGCAGGGCCGCATTATATGAATTTCTTTTGAGAACGCCGGTGAGCTGCCATACGACCCAGTCGGAGGCTTCGATGAGGTAATCGCAGATATCATAAACCCCGGGAGCGTTTTCGACAAGCTCCATTGCCTTGGAGATCAGACTGTCGTTTTGTATCCTGCCGGCAAAACGCGACAGAAAGGCTTCGCTGCGCTTGGCTGCGATGCGGTTTATCGTTTCGGTCTTTGTCTGTATTCTTTTGTAATCCGAAAGCATTACCGAGGCATAGGGGTTGTCCGAATATTCCTTGAAGAAACACAGGGGAGTGCCGTCGCTCATTACGGGAAGGACAGCACTTTCATTAAAATTGATACCTATTCCGATTATGTCCGCGGGGTCGGCCTGTGAATCGCGTAAAAGGGCGGGAATGGTTTCGCTCAGCACGTCAAGGTAATCCATGGGGTTCATGAAACCGTCGTCGGTGACTTTGCGTGTAAAAAATCTTTTAGCACCGGAAACTTCTTCGCCGGTTTCGGCATTTATCAAAAGCGCAAGACCCATGAAAGCCTTGTAATCAATACCAATACAATATTTTGCCATTTCTGCCTCCTGTATATCGGTAATCGTTATACCATATGTCAATCTTCTATAAATATACCACATCGCAGTAAAAATTTAAATATTTTTTTGCGAATAGTTTTGACAGAAAAGCAATTAGGTGCTATTATATCAATACTCACGTTTATTTGGGATAATGATTAAAGAGATTTGTTACGGGTTATATATATGAAGAAAAAAAAGAAAACCAGGCTCAGGCCATGGGTTATTTTCCTGATCGTCTTCATGATAACGAGCACCGCCGTTTGTCTTGCCTTCAGGAAGCCCGAGGAAAAAAAGAGCAGCAAAAAAGAGAGCACCCCGGTGATCGATAATAAAAGCGGCGTTCATGACGAAGAACGCGAATGGGGAAACAACAACGCTCCGGCTCCGGAAAAGGAACCGGTTGCCACACCCGATGCTGTAGAGGATGTACCGGGAATTGAACAGTATGTTCCGGACGAGGTGCCCGATGTTTCAAAGATCGATACCACGGAGATAAAGGGAAAATATATCGCTCTTCCCGATACCGAGGGACTTAAGGTTTTAAACCAGAGCCTGCTCGGCGATACTTCAAAAATCAAATATTTAAAGGCTGTGACTGATCGCGGCGCGGTTGTTGAGATAATAAACGGAACAAGCTATGTGAACGGAGTGCTGATGGTGAACAAAACCTACAGGCTTCCTTCCTATTATATACCGAGGGATACCCACGAGGAAATAGGCGACCGTCCCTATGCCTACGGCGGGATAATCGAGGAAGCATGGACGGCATGGGAAGAAATG
>DFFN01000199.1 GCA_002369525.1 Lachnoclostridium sp. UBA3775
ATGACAAAGTTCACGTCATTTTAACATAGTTCATATTTTCGTAACATTTAGATTTTCGTGTTCATAATTAATTTACACTTAAATCACACTATTTTCAGCAATGATTTTTGCCGTGAAAGCCATTAAAATACGGCACCCCCATGGATGCCGTATCAAAATATTATAGAATTTTAAACTTTTCCGGATCAGGCCTGGAAATTTTCGATGTCATAACTTGTACATAATTTCCTGTTCTTCTATATATTAAAGGAAGAAACAATCATCGTTTTTTTTAAAGACAATATGCCTCACCGGGTAAAAAATCATATTATTTTTTGCTTACAATAGTATAATCAGGAACTGTGATGCCAAAACCACGGCTATCAGCGCGATCGGGTAGGTTGCTGCATATGCACTTGCAACATCGTCAGACTTTGCAACATTGATAAGTGTTCCGAGTGCGGGTGTACTTGTCATACCTCCTGTGATGGAGCCAAGGTTGTTGAGGAGCGGAAGCTTGAGAACATATTTGGCAAACAGGAAACCGAGAAGCATGGGGATGAGAGTCATCACAACACCATATACAAAGTATACAGGCTTGAAATTCTCAACGAATTTAACACCGCCGGGGATACCTGCACCGATAAGGAAAAGCATCAGTCCGAGCTCACGGAATACTTCAAGGATATGTTTCTCAACCTTAAGCGATACATTTCCTATGTGACCGAGATGTCCGAGTATAAGCGAAACAAGAAGTGCACCGCCTGTTGTTGTGAGTGCGAAGCAGGTTCCGCTAAAGCCTTTACCTGAAAGAGGGATCCTGATTGCGCCGACGAAGATTCCGAGCACTGCGGCAAGACCGAATATGAAAAGTCCGTATGTATCGATTTTGATAAGCTTCTTTCCGGAATCCTTGCTTTCGCCGGTATCTACAGCTGCGATTTTCTTTCTCTCCTCTTCCATGTTTGCACCGGTAAGCTTGGGAATGAGCTGTACGAAAAGTACAACACCGATAACACCGAAGAGATATGCGATACCGTGTCCTACGGTTACGGCATTTTCAACAAGTGCCTGTTTTTCAAGGTTACCGTCAGCAAAGGTATCAACAACTGTTGCTTTTGCTGCCGAAAAGGCGGGGGTTGATGTAAGTGAACCAGAAAGAATACCTACAAGCATTGATACGAAATAATCATGGTCGCTTTCAGATGCTTTTCCGATGAAATAGCATCCTGCGCATGCAAGCGCACCCGAAAGGATGATGATCAGTCCGAGAACTATATAAGATTTGAAATTCTTCTTGAGGTTTTTAAAGAAATTCGGTCCTGCGATGAAACCTACTGAGGATACGAAGAAAACAAGTCCGAGGTTTTCGATTGCCTTAAAGGCTGTTCCGTAATCTCCGGGGGAATTGATCTTGATAGCCTGTATGCTGTCTTTGAATATCGCACCGAATATAAGAGCTATGATAAATACGCCTGCTGTTCCGAGACAAACGCCTTTTATTGTGATCCTGCCGAGCAGGTATCCGAGGAACATAAGTATTGCAACAACAAACATGAAATATGAAATGCCGCTGATCTTTACGAGACCGCCGAACAATTCAAGAATGCCATCGAATTTTATATCGAGGAACAACTCATGCATTTTACTGCCTCCATTCTTTGATACGTGAAAACTTTTGCTTTTTGGTACATAACCTTATAAATAATACCTTCTTTGTTATAAAAAATCAAGTGAAAAATCAAGGTATTTTTACATATAAAACAAGTTTGACAATTTGCACAAAAAAGTTCTGTTATTCTTCCTGTTTTTGTGTTATAATCATATAAACTATGAAATAGGAGGTAGAACCATTGAAACAATTTCTTTTTGAGTATTCCGACAGGGAATCTCTTGACAGACAGCTCATTAAAATCAAGCAGTGGTGCCGTTCTTTTATGGTTTCAAATATACTTTTTACGGTATATTCATCAAAACTTGATAAAGAAAAACTGGATCAGATATGCACAAACATAAAAAAGATTGTACCCGAATCCTCCTATGTAGGTGCGACGACCAACGGAAACATCATTAACGGTGACGTGTCAAAATCCGATACGATAATTTCGTGTACGATTTTTGAATATCCTTCTACCAAGGTCCGCGTCCTTCAGTATAATCTTTCACAGGAAAGCGAAAAAAACGTCACTTCAGCGCTTATTAAACTGACTAACGAGGAATCCTGGGTTAAATCTGTCATGATACTGACCACAATGCGCGGCATGTCGATGAGCGAATTTTCCAACGATTTATCAAATCTTCGTGAAGATATCAGTGTTTTCGGCGGAGGCGCCCTCAGCGATGACATCAATAATCCTGAAGCCTATGTCTTCTCTTCTGCCGGCGAGATCACAGATCACTCCGTTGTTTTTGTTCTGCTCGGCGGCAAAGATTTCCATTCAGAATCTATCTATATCACAGGCTGGAAACCTCTCGGCCGAGAGTTAAAGATCACAAAGGCGAAGGACAGCGTCCTTTACGAGCTTGACGGTAAACCGGCTTATGAAACATACTACAAATACCTTAACATAAGCAACGATGACAATTTCTTCCATAACACGCTGGAATTTCCTTTCCTTTATAACTGCAACGGAATTTCCCTTCTTCGTGCGCCGACAGGCTCCAATCCCGACGGTTCTCTGAACATGACTTCCGATATGCTTGAAAATGTCAACGCCAGAATTGCCTACGGTGATCCATGGACCATCCTTGACACGGTTCGTACCGAAGCCAGAAATGTAATGGAATTCCAGCCCGAAGTCATTCACATCTTTTCCTGCGCCGCAAGACGTACCTTCTGGGGCAGCGCCCAGGCCGGCAAGGAGACTCTTCCGTTCCAGCATTTTGCACCGACCTCCGGATTTTATACCTCGGGTGAGTTCCTGCGTACCAACGGAATGGTGAACCAGCATAACGTAACCCTTGTTATCGCAGCCATGCGTGAGGGCGACAAGAATGAATTTCTGACCGAAGACGATTTCGAATTTGATGATTCACAGTTCACGGGTCAGATTTCAATGATCAACCGTCTCGCGACCTTCATCCAGGCATCTACCGAAGAGCTTGAGGAAGCAAATAAAAAGCTTGCTCTCGCCTACAGGCATCTCGAAATGACTGCTATCTCGGACGGCATGACCATGCTTCTTAACCGAACCGAGATACAGAACCGCATTTCAAGTGCCATAAAAGCCAGACTTGAAAAGGAAACCGAAAAGGACAAACCTCTGGGCATTTCGCTTATCATGATCGACCTTGACTTTTTCAAGAAAGTAAACGACCGCTACGGCCATAAGGAAGGCGACCATGTTCTCATCTCGCTGGCGGACATGCTGAAGCAGTACATCCTTATCAACCGGCCCATCTGTTCTGCAGGACGCTGGGGCGGTGAGGAATTCATGATACTTCTGCCGGAATGTTCGAGGGATGAAGCGGTTAAGATCGCCGAAGACATCCGCGAGAGGTTCTCAAAGCTTACCTTCCCTCATGCCGAGCCTCAGACCATGAGCCTTGGCGTTACCGAAGCTCTTTCAAGCGACAATCCGGACACGACCTGTATGAGAGTCGACGCCGCTTTGTACAATGCCAAAAATAACGGAAGAAACAGAACTGAGGTTCTGTAAAGAAATTCATTTTATTTACTGAAAACTGAAACCGGAAGGAAACGCAAAAAAGCTCGCCGTTTGGCGAGCTTTTTTAGTATTAAGGCTTTTTCGAACCATTTTATTTACAGTGTAACTCTGTTCTGCTCTTCAGCATATTCCTTAACATAGTTGGGAAGAAGCTTCGGAGAAACAAGGTCGGATTCAATACCGGCATCCTTGAGAGTCTTCTGGAAGTCTGCAACATGTGAAAGTGTAAGATTACCGACGGTAACGTTCTTGCACTGGTCACCTGCGAACTGTCCTGCGTTACGTCCGAAAACGATAACGTCAAGAAGTGAGTTACCCATCAGACGGTTGGTACCGTGAACGCCGCCTGCTGCCTCTCCTGCTACAAAGAGGTTAGGAACACAGGTCTGAGAATCGGTCTCTACCTCTACACCACCGTTCTGATAGTGAAGTGTGGGATAAACAAGGATGGGCTCCTTGCGGATATCGATGCCGTACTTTCCGAACATACGAAGCATAGCGGGAATTCTCTTCTCAATTGTGCCTTCGCCGTTCTTAAGATCGATCATCGGGGTATCAAGCCAGATACCAACGCCTTCGCCTGTAGGAATGCCTTTGCCTCTTGCCTTGCACTCACGGATGATCGAAGAAGCTGTAACGTCTCTTGTCTCAAGAGGGTTCATGAACACTTCACCGTCAATGTTTACAAGCTTTGCGCCGAGTGAACGAACCTTCTCGGTAACGAGAGCTCCGAAGATCTGCTCGGGGAATGCAGCACCGGTAGGATGATACTGAAGTGTATGTACATCACGAAGCTTTGCGCCTGCACGATATGCAAGTACAAGTCCGTCTGCGGTTGCACCGTAGTGGTTTGATGTAGGGAAGCCCTGGTAATGCATACGTCCTGCACCGCCTGTTGCGATGATAACGCATTTTGCCCTGGCAATCTTGATCTCTTTTGTTTCCATGTTGAGAAGAACCGCACCTGCAGCCTGGCCCTTATCATCCTTGATAATCTCGATTGCTGCGGTGAAATCTACAACAGGGATTCTGCGGTTAAGAACCTCATCACGAAGAGTTCTCATGATCTCAGCACCGGAATAATCCTTTGCTGCATGCATTCTCTTTCTTGAGGTACCGCCGCCGTGTGTGGTTACCATTGTTCCGTCGGGCATCTTATCGAACTCAACACCGAGATCCGAAAGCCACTTGATAGCCTCGGGAGCCTTGTTTACAAGCTTTGCAACAAGCTCGGGCTTAGCTGCGAAATGTCCGCCGCCGAATGCGTCAACATAATGGATGGCAGGTGAATCATTGGGCTTGTCTGCAGCCTGGATACCACCCTCTGCCATCATGGTGTTTGCATCACCCATACGGAGCTTGGTAGCGATCATAACCTTTGCGCCCTTGTCGTCTGCTTCGATTGCAGCCGAGCAGCCTGCACCGCCGGCACCGATGATAAGTACGTCGGTATCATAGTCGGGATTTGAAAGGTCAAGATTCATGTCCTTAATGCGGCTGTTAGCCTGGAGCATGTCAACGAGCTCGATAGGAAGCATCTCGCCTGCATTGGGGCCGATCTTAAGCTCTTTAAACTGATCCTTTCTGTAATCGGGATGAAACTCGGCAAGGAGCGCATCCTTCTCATCAGCGGTCATTCTTCTGGGTTCGAGAGCGGCATTCTCGGCTCTCTTTGCTTCAACTATTTTAATCAGTTCAAGTGTTTTTTCATCATACATAGCCGATAATCCTCCTACTTCTCGATCTCTCTGTTGTTATAAAGCTCTTTGATCTCTTCAATGGGCTTGCCCATGAGTTCTTCAAGCATTCCGTCGTATTTATGCTCATTGATTTCCTGAACACGCTCATTAAGATGTGCACAGTCGGGAGCAATATACTTTCCGTTAAGTCTTCTTGCGAGCATTGCAACCTGAGGATGTGAAATGCCTGCAGGACAACGTGATGAACATACGCCGCACATTACGCAGTCAAATGAGAGCTCTGCACATTTTTCAAAGTCACCGCGCTGTGCATATGCAATGTACTGCATAACGTCAAGTTCCTGAGTACAAGCCTTTGTACATGCATTACAGCCTACGCAGGAGTAAATCTCGGGATAAAGCTGCATCATGATCTGCTGGTTGGGCTTTACTTCGTTAATGTTGTAAACCTCTTTTACAAGAGGGAAGAAAGGCAGGGTTGCGATATACATGTTATCCTGTACCTGAGTTCCGCATGCGAGACATGCATGAAGCTCGCGGTCTCCTGCTATACGGTAAATCGTTGCACAGGCACCGCAGAAGCCGTTACGGCATCCGCAGCCGCGTATAAGCTGGTAACCTGCATATTCCATAGCCTTCATGATCGTAAGGTTTGAAGGTACGGAATACTTTTTGCCGTATAAGAAAATGTTTACCATTTCGCTCATTTATTTTTCTCCTATGTTTTTTTAATTTCAAAATCAGCCTCGCTTTTTGTGCCTACCATTAACCTCGCAGACACGCGCTACGCGCTCATCTCCTTGCTGCGCTTTGCTTGCAAGGGGTCTGCTCACTTAATGTTAGGTGGCAGTTTCACTGCCAGGTTCTGTCCACAGACGAAATTGAAAGCAAGCTTTCATTTCGTCTCTGTACAGCCCCCGATCACAAAAAGCAACGCTTTATCATTAATATTCTCCTGTCATTTTGGACAGCTGGTCAAATCTGAATACGGGGCCGTCCTTGCAGACATATTTCTCACCGACGTTGCAACGTCCGCACTTACCGAAACCGCACTTCATACGAAGCTCAAGTGTTGTATAAACCTGCTCATCCTTGAAGCCGAGCTCTTTAAGACCTGCAAGCGTGAACTTGATCATGATCGGAGGTCCGCAGAGTACGCAGATCTTATCGGTTGAGAAGTTGAGCTCTTTTGCATAGGTCGGAACGAAGCCTACATGGCCGTCCCAGCCTTCCTGCTCACGGTCGATTGTAAGATGTACGTCGCAGTTGGGTGTATTCATCCACTCGTTTTTGATCTCATCATAGAATACAAGGTCATCCTTGCTTCTTGAACCGTAAACGATGTCGATTTTTCCGTAATCGTCCCTGTTATCGCGCATGTAATTGATTACCGAACGAAGGGGAGCCAGTCCGATACCGCCGCCGATGAAAAGGAAATCCTTATCCTTGCCTTTGAACTCGGTATCTACTGGGAACCAGTGTCCGTAAGGTCCGCGGATTGTGATCATCTGTCCGGGCTCAAGCTGATGGAGCCAGTTTGTAACATGACCGCAGCGCTTGATTGAGAACTCCTGGAACTCTTTGTTTGTGGGTGATGAGGTAATTGAGAAAAGTGCCTCGCCTACACCGGGAATCGAGAGCATTGCGCACTGTCCGGGCATGTGTTCGAAAACCTTGCCGCCGTCAAGCGCATTTACTCTGAAGGTCTTAACATCAGGAGTTTCGGTTCTGATATCTGTAATGATTCCAAGCTGGGGAATCAAAGGATCAGTAAAATTACTCATTCTTCTCACCTCCTAATGCTTTTGCAACCTTAACTATATTCATATGGATAGGACAGCTTCTGAGGCATCTGCCGCAGCCTACGCACATGTATATTCCTTCGTTGTTCTCGGGATAATATACAAGCTTGTGCATGAAACGCTGACGGAATCTCTGCATATGGGTATGTCTTGAGTTTTCTGCCGCCATCTGTGTGAAGTCCTTGTACATGCAGGAATCCCAGCAACGGAAACGCTTGATTTCCTTGCCTGTGTCGAATTCGCGCACATCATAGCACTGGCAGGTCGGGCAGTTAAAGGTACAGGTACCGCAGCCGAGGCAAGCCTCTGCAAGCTCCTCCCAGACAGGTGCATTGAACTTCTCAAGAAGCTCCATCTTTGAAAGCTCGTTAAGTTTGATATCTTTGATCGGAAGCCTGTCAAGCATGAACTTAACAGCTGCCTTTGAATCTTCAACAGGCTTGTCGTCGCCCTCGGTGAGAAGGTCTTTTACGGAAGCGATGAGCTTCTCACCCTTCTCGGTGTTAGCCTTGAAGAATATTTCGTCGCCGAAGATCCAGCTTGTAACATCTCCCTTGGGATTGCCTGCGTCAATGTCGTCAAATACGTGGCAGAAGCAGGTCTCCTGAGGTTTCTGGCATGCAAGGCTCACGATGGTGGCATGATCTCTTCTCTCCTTGTAGAACTGGTCTACAGGCTGCTGAAGAAGATATACTCTGTCGAGGATTTCAAAACTCTTCACATCGCAGGCACGTACGCCGAAGATAACGAAATCCTTAACTGCCTCATGGGTATCAAGTATTTCGATTTTCTTTCCGTCAACCTTGAAATCGACGATATTCTCAACCTGGGGGAAGAAGAAATCCTTTGCGCTTCTTGTGGTATTGAAGGCTTCAGACATTACCATTCCGTCTTCATACTTTTTAAAGGAAGCGCCTTCCTTTGTATCTACGGGAAGATAAACAGTTTCATTTTCGGATACTCTGCCAAAAAGCTTGGAAAGATCCGCAACCTTCATTTTAAGCATTACTGTTCTCCTCCTCTCTTATAAACTATGCCGGGCTCAACATCTTCATAGCTGAAGTTTGTGAGCGGGTATTTCTCATCGGGATCGGCACCGGCCTGGTAAGGTCCGTAAAGCTCGTTGATATCCTTGATGAACTTCCTGTTAAGGAGGTGCAGAGGGATATTCTGAGGACATACTCTCGAGCACTCGCCGCAGTCAGTACAACGACCGGCAACATGGAATGCACGGATGATATGGTAGTTCTGCTCTTCAAAGCTTGTAACGGCAGCCTTCTGTGAAATGCCCGAATTAAAGTTATCGAATACGCAGTTCTCGCAGGTACATGCGGGACATACGTTACGGCAGGCATTGCAGCGGATGCAGCGTGAAAGCTCGTTCTGCCAGAACTTAAATCTTTCGTCGGGAGTCATGGCTTCGATTTTTGCAACCTCGTCGAAGCGGTTGGAATCAACAACCTCTCCGTCCTCGCCGATAAGCTCGTCATACTGAACATGCTTCTTGGACTTGCAGTTAATGCAGCGTTCTGCCATTACTTCCATCTTGGGAACGGTAGCGTCGCCGTACATCGATGAGATAACGAAATTGGGGCCTTCGGACTTGATGCCGGTAACGCCTTCAATTCCTTTTTCTCTTATTTTATTGATATCTGCCTTGCCGTAGCTGGGAACAGCGATAACATAAACCTTTTCACGGTCTATTCTGTGCTCTTTTAAAAGCTGTGCAAAGCTGTAGGAATCACAGGGCTTCTGGAAAACAAGGGTCTTGCCTTCCTTCTTAGCCTGTTCGATTAAATATTTGCTGAGGTTGGCACCGCAGAAATCGTCGTATACAAAATCACGATCAAGCTCCTCTGCGCTTTCAAAAAGTGCGGGAGTGATGTCATAGGAGAATTCTCCTCTCTTCCATCCGACTACTCTTTGGACGGTCCCGTCAGCCAAAAGCTCTTTAGCTCTTTTGATCATTTCGTCTTGCATCTGAGATCCTCCAATCTGCGGTTTTCACCTAATTTGGTAACCGCTGCAACGAATTCTTCCATAGTCTGTGCAAACTTCTGGCCTTCTGCTGCGGAAACCCATTCAACCCTTGTACGCTCCTTCTCGATGCCGAGATAATCAAGCATTGAGAAAAGCAGGGTCATTCTTCTTCTTGTGTAGTAATTTCCTGTTGTATAGTGGCAGTCACCGGGATGGCATCCGCAAAGGATAACGCCGTCCGCGCCTCTCTGGAAAGCTCTTAAAACGAACATAGGGTTAAGTCTTCCCGAGCAGGGGATTCTGATGATCTTAACGTTGGCAGGATACTGGAGACGGTTGGTACCCGAAAGGTCAGCGCCCGCATATGAACACCAGTTACAGCAGAAAGCTACAATCTTTGGCGTCCAAGTTTTATTTTCACTCATAGTCGTTTTAAGCGTAATTAAAGTACGCTGTCTACCTCCGCCAAGATTTGTTTATTGCTGAATCCAAGAAGATCCATAGCTCCAGAAGGGCAGGCAACTGTACAAGCACCACAACC
>DFFN01000191.1 GCA_002369525.1 Lachnoclostridium sp. UBA3775
GTCTTGGTCTTCTGTCCGCGAACAGGGAGACCCTTTCTGTGACGGATACCTCTGTAGCATCCCATTTCCTGAAGTCTCTTGATGTTAAGGGCAACTTCTCTCTTGAGATCACCCTCTACCATGTATTCAGCATCGATGATATCACGGATGCGTCCGACTTCCTCATCTGTCAGGTCACGACATCTTGTGTCGGGATTGACATTTGCTTTTGCTAAGATTTTACCGGCACTTACACGTCCGATTCCATAGACATAGGTAAGTCCGATTTCTACACGTTTCTCTCTCGGTAAATCAACACCACTGATACGAGCCATGTATTCTTTCCTCCATTTAAAAATAGTTCCTGGGGTTATCCCCCGATTACAGCCGGGATTTCCGGCCAAGCCGCTTTAAACCTGACGAACACCGAACGGTTGCACCGCCTTATCGGTTAACGGTGAACGCTGTCACGGGTGATAATGACACCCGTTTCACAAGGAAGTCTCGGAATGTACACGTTTTCCTTGACATCCCCCGGTATCACATTTTCTGTTATCCGATGAATAAAGACGGATGGGTTATTCCTTCTTTATGCATTGCTCCGGATCAACAGCTGCAACACAAAAAGCAAGACCAACTATTAATATAGTAAGCTGTGCTTTAAGAAACACAGCGTATCAGCCCTGTCTCTGTTTGTGTCTGGGATTCTCACAAATGATCATGATGTTCCCTTTTCTTTTGATTACTTTGCACTTTTCGCAAATTGGCTTCACAGAAGCTCTTACCTTCATGATTAGCCCTCCTTTCTTTGAAAAGCTCCCTCTTGGGGAAACCGCCTTTTAGGGCGCAAAAATTAACAGACTCACAAAAAAGTCCGTTTAGTATAATAACATAAACGGACTTAATATGCAAGCATTATTTTTATTATTTTTATTATTAAAAAATATTTTTTATAGTTGCTTATTATTTAATCAACTGCTTTAGCTCAATCATGTAACATAAAAAACAGCCGGAGTCTTCCGGCTGCCCACATTTTTAAAGTTATTATTTATCTCTCCAGATGATTCTTCCCTTTGTGAGATCATAAGGAGACATCTCAAGTGTAACTTTGTCTCCGGGAACTATTTTTATATAGTTCATACGGAGCTTGCCGCTGATATGGGCAAGAACGATATGCCCGTTCTCAAGTTCAACTCGAAACATTGCGTTGGGAAGCTTCTCAACAACCTTGCCTTCAATCTCTAAGACATCGCTTTTAGACATTCATACCTCCAAATAATCTTTAACCAAGTATATCGACTATGTCTGAAAATACTTTATCAACATCCTGCGTACCGTCAACAGTCTTTAAAACCCCGTTTTCTTTATAGTAATCAATCAGGGGCTGAGTCTGCTCATGATAAACCTCAAGTCTTCTGGCTACCGTCTCAGGTTTGTCATCTTCACGCTGCATCAGAGTACCTCCGCAAAGATCACAGATTCCTTCCTTTACGGGAGGATTGTACTTGATATGAAAGGTTCCGCCGCATTTAAGACATGCTCTTCTGCCACTCATCCTGTTCACGATATTTTCGTCAGGAACATCCACGTTTATTGCATAATCAATTTTCTCGCCGGATTCCGCGAGGCTTGCTGCAAGTGCTTCTGCCTGAGGAAGCGTTCTGGGAAAACCGTCAAGAACATATCCGTTGATACAGTCGGCCCCTAAGAAACGGTCTTTTATCAGATCAAGGGTAAGCTCATCGGGAACGAGAAGTCCTTTATCGATAAATTCCTTGGCCTTGATTCCGAGGGGAGTACCGGTTTTAATGTTCGCCCTAAAAATATCTCCGGTGGAGATATGGGGAATATTATACTTGGCAGCGATAAGCTTTGCCTGGGTTCCTTTTCCTGCGCCTGGTGCGCCTAACATTATTATTTTCATGCTTTTATCCTTTTGTATTCATAACTAACAGGCGGAACATATACTGCTCCGCCTGCTTACATCATGCATTAAGGAAGCCCTTATAATGACGCTCGATCATCATGGACTCTACCTGATTAAGAGTTTCAAGTACAACACCTACAACGATTATGAGAGATGTTCCACCGAAGGAAACCCTTGCTCCAAATGCACCCGAGAAAAAGATCGGGATAAGAGCTACAACGCAGAGCATAACAGCGCCGATAAATACTATCTTGTTAAGTACACCTGTAAGATAATCCGTGGTGGGCTTTCCGGGTCGGATACCGGGAATGAAGCCACCGTTCTTCTTCATGTTGTTCGAAACCTCCATAGGATTGAAGGTAACGCTTGTATAGAAGTAAGCGAAGAAGATTATCAGCAGTATGTAGATGAGCACACCGAGAGTATACTTGAAATCAGCAAGTGAATTGAAGTTAAACCAGTTGTCATCATTAATAAGATAGAGTATCTTCTGACCGAAGCTTGCGTCAGGTCCGACTGCACCCTTCACTCCGAAGAATGAAGCGATGATCATCGGGAACTGGAAGAGCGAAATAGCGAAGATTACGGGGATAACGCCGGAGGTGTTAACCTTCAGCGGTATGAAGCTCGAATTTCCGCCAAGCATTTTTCTTCCAACAACCTTCTTTGAATACTGAACCGGAATTCTTCTCGTAGCATCCTGAAGAAGGATGATAAGTACAACAGTTGCAAGTATTACGGCAAAGATAACGATTGCCGCAAGCATGCCCTTTCCTGTCGTATCGGCACCTTTTACAAACATTTCGAAAAGGTTCTTGATATCGGAAGGAAGCTTTGCAACGATATTAATGGTAAGGATGATGGATATACCATTTCCTATACCGTATTCGTTAATGTTTTCACCAAGCCACATAAGGAATGCGGAACCTGCCGTGAAAGAAGCAATGATTATCAGGATGGTTGTTACCTTCTTGTCGTCGGTATAACCGCTTCTTGAAAAACCGATTGCCATTGCCGAGGATTCAATAAGTGCAAGCACTATTGTAAGATAACGTGAAATCTCGGCAATTTTCTTTCTTCCTGTCTCGCCGTCCTTCTGGAGTTCGGCAAGACTCGGAATGGCGATCGTCATCAGCTGCATGATGATTGATGAGTTGATGTACGGTGAAATGTTCAATGCGAGAATTGACATCGATGTAAACGAACCACCTGTCAATGCATCGAAAAATCCGAGATCCAGATTTCCGAGCCATGACTTAACCAGTTCCTGGTTAATACCCGGTGCGGGGATCTGGGAACCCAAACGTACTACGACAAGGCAGAACAGCGTAAAATAGAGCTTTTTACGCAGATCCTTTACCTTGAACGCATTGATTAGTGTCTTAAACATACTAGATTACCTCTGCACTTCCGCCTGCAGCTTTGATCTTCTCTGCTGCGCTGGCACTGAAAGCGTCAACTTTGACATTGAGCTTCTTTGTTAATTCTCCATTTCCAAGAATTTTAACGCCGTCTCTTGCATGTGCGATAACGCCGTTAGCAAGAAGTGTCTCTACGGTTACGTCATCTCCGTCGTTAAAGAACTTATCGAGCATGCTGACATTAACAGCTACGATATCTTTTGTATTTCTGTTCTTGAAGCCACGCTTGGGAAGGCGACGATACAAAGGCATCTGACCACCTTCAAAACCTGTTCTGGGAGCTCCGGAACGAGCCTTCTGGCCCTTGTGACCTTTACCTGCGGTCTTTCCGTTTCCTGAACCGTGACCACGTCCTCTTCTGAAAGAATCGGAATGCTTTGAACCCTCAGCGGGTCTAAGATCTGTCAAATTCATAGTGCACCTCCCTTATACTTCTTCTACCTTAACCAGATGGCAAACCTGCTTGATCTGACCTCTGGTTGCAGGGTTATCAGGAAGAATGTTTGAGCTGTGGAGCTTATGAAGTCCAAGAGCCTCTACAGTCTTCTTGTGCTTAGGAATTGCACCTATGGTAGACTTTACTAATGTAACTTTTAATTCTGCCATGACTACCTCCTACAGCTCGCTTACGGAAACGCCGCGAAGTGCAGCTACTTCCTCGGGAGTCTTAAGATTCTTCAGACCTTCAATTGTAGCAAGAACTACGTTCTGCTTATTGTTGGATCCGAGTGACTTTGTACGAACGTTCTTATATCCGGCAAGTTCAAGAACGATACGTGCGGGACCGCCTGCGATGATACCGGTACCTTCGGGAGCCCTCTTGATGAGAACCTCTGCGCTTCCGAACTCACCGATAAAATCATGGGGAACACTGCCGTTATTGTCGATAGGCAGTGAAATCATGTTCTTGATTGCATCTTCTTTTCCCTTGCGGATTGCTTCGGGAACTTCAGTAGCCTTGCCAAGGCCGGCACCGACATGACCGTTCTTATCACCTACGATAACAAGGGCTGCGAAACGCATATGGCGTCCACCCTTAACTACCTTTGTTACACGCTTGATTGCAACTACCTTATCGGTAAGTTCCAACTGGCTTGCATCAATTAATTCACGTCTCATGCGCTACCTCCTTAAAATGTCAGACCGGCTTCGCGTGCTGCTTCAGCCAATGCCTGAATCTTACCTGCGTATAAAAATCCGCCTCTGTCAAATACGACCTCATTGATATCTGCTGCAAGTGCCTTCTTTGCGATTGCTGCGCCAAGTGCCTTTGCTGCTTCAACATCATCAGTCTTCTCAAGACCGAGATCCTTATCAAGAGTTGATGCTGCCACGAGAGTGTTACCCTTGGTATCATCAATTATCTGGCAATACATATGCTTGTTGCTGCGGAAAACTGCAAGACGGGGTCTTTCGGCAGTACCGGAGAAACGATTGCGAATTCTGAGATGCTTTTTATTACGAACTTTAGATCTGCTCTCTTTGCTAACCATAACTTAATCTCCTTTCTACTTCTTACCTGTCTTGCCGACCTTACGTCTGATAACTTCATCAGCATACTTGATACCCTTGCCCTTGTAAGGTTCAGGTCTTCTCTTGTCTCTGATTTCAGCGGCGTACTGTCCGACTTTTTCTTTGTCGATACCCTTAACGGTGATCTTGTTCTGTCCTTCAAGGATAGTCTCGATACCTTCGGGGTCTGTCATAACTACAGGATGTGAATAACCGAGGATAAGAGTAAGCTCTTTTCCGGCCTTCTGTGCTCTGTAGCCGACACCGTTTACTTCAAGAACCTTCTGGTAACCTTCGGTAACACCTGTTACCATATTAGCGATAAGTGTTCTTGTCAGACCATGTAATGACTTGTTTCTCTTAAGATCATTAGGTCTGGTAACAACTATTTCTGCACCCTCTAATTTGATCTCCATTTCCGCAGGGAGAACTCTTACAAGTGTTCCCTTGGGACCTTTAACAGTCACTTTATTATTTTCTGCGATATCCACAGTTACGCCTGCGGGTACCGCGATTGGCATTTTTCCTATACGTGACATGCCCGTACCTCCATTTAAATTTATGGTTTATTTCTTATTCCGATTACCAGATATAAGCCAATACTTCACCGCCGACATTCTCTTTTCTTGCCTCTTTATCGGTAAGAATTCCCTTGTTGGTGGAAACGATTGCAATACCAAGTCCGCCGAGTACATGAGGAAGCTCATCCTTGCCTGCGTAAATACGAAGACCGGGCTTTGAGATTCTCTTAAGACCGGTGATGGTCTTAACAGACTTGTCCTTGCCGTACTTCAGTGTAATGTGGATATTGTTGTATGAACCTGCATCTACGAGATCAAAAGCCTTGATGTAGCCTTCCTTAAGAAGGATTTCAGCTATAGCAACCTTGATCTTGGAAGCAGGAACGTCTACTGTATCATGCTTTGCAGT
>DFFN01000084.1 GCA_002369525.1 Lachnoclostridium sp. UBA3775
CAGGGTCAGATAACCGCCGGCATTCTGGAAAAGTATGCGCAGACGGAAACGTGACATAAACTTCCATCTCGGCAGCCTCATGGCCTTCTTTCTCTTTGAAGTTGAAAGGTCGCGGCGCAAAAACTTCAGCGGCGAAAGTCTTAGCTTCCTGCTTACCACTAAAATGTTTATCACAAGCATAAGAAGCATGGGGAACAGTGTTGTCTTCACAAAAGCGTCCGTATTCCATATTGTTTTGTAGCTCGGCAGGCTGTAGGAATTATAGTACATTTTAACGATAATATCCTTAAATACCGTATATCCGAGCAGATTTCCCGCAAAAGCGGCCAAAAGCGTTACAAGTACGGGGCAGGTAATGTAATGCCTTAACAGTTCACCCTTGGTATAGCCCGAGGACCGCAGTGTTCCTATTACCGCCGCTTCTTCAATTATAGTATTATTCTGGGTGATCGCGGAAATGAAGGCAAGCACGATCACAAGCAGCAAAAGTATTATCTCAGAAAGGTTTTTGTCGCTTCCCATATCGTCCGTGGCAAAATGTATTGCCTGATTGGCATATTCCGGAACAAATTCAAGCACCTCGTTATTATCCGCAAATGAAAGCATTGCAATCTTTTTGATCAGTTTCTCGGAAATCCTGCTTTTTTCATTTTCCTTCGGACGTTTGTCAAGATTATAGGCATACTGATATTTTACATTGCCTTCAAGCTTGTCAAAGCATTCATCTGTCACGACACCGACATTAAAGGTCAAAGCATCAAATATCATATCGGTGCTTTTCTCATACAGACAGGAATAGTCGGAAAATGCCGCAAGTCCGCTTACGACAAACTCCCTGTCTCCGAGCCTTATTTTACTTCCGACTTTTATTTTATTGTTGTCGGCATGCATTCTGTCAATTACTATTTCATTGTCATTTTTGGGATATTCGCCTTTCAGAAGATCGGCTCTGTTTATATCGGTGCGCGTCTTAAAAACTCTTATTTTTGCATCCTTTTCGCCGTCAAGATCGATATCCTCGGCAAATTCGGCAAAATACTGTTTGTAAACCTTTATATTTTCTTTTTCAAAGGATGATAAGAGTTTATCGCTTGCTTCATTTTTCAGATCGAAATGACCGTCTTCGATATTATATTTATCATAGGCTTCTTCGGATGCCGTAATCATGCTGTCGTTTGCGACAAAAACTCCGGAAACCATGGCTATAGTGAGCGCAAGCATGGCAAAAAGCACCAGATACTTTTTCCATTCTTTCCTCAGCTCACGCAGTATTCTTTTGTTTAAAGGATTTTTCATTGCTTTACTCTCTTTTTGATTACCTTTTATTACCAGTCAAGCTCCGTAGCGCTGACTTTATTTTCATTAACGATGTTTTTTCTTACGACACCGTCACGAAGTTTAATGGTGTGGTCTGCCATGTGCTGGATTGCTTCGTTGTGGGTAACCATGATAATGGTATTACCGTATTTTTTATTGACATCCTCTATAAGCTTGAGGATTTCCTTTGAAGTATTGTAATCGAGCGCGCCGGTAGGCTCATCACAGAGCAGGATATCCGGATTCTTTACTATCGCGCGGCCGATAGATGTACGCTGCTGCTGTCCTCCGGACAACTGGTTGGGGAGCTTGTAACGGTGATCCCAGAGCCCCAGTGTCTTAAGCAGTTCGTCAATATCAAGCGGTTTGTCGGAAAGATAAGCTCCGACTTCAATGTTTTCTTTTACGTTTAAGTTGGGTATCAGATTATACAGCTGGAAAACATAGCCCAGATGCTTTCTGCGGTACTGTGTGAGGGCTTTTTCGTCCATATCGCGCAGCTTATCACCGTTTATCGCAATAAAGCCGTCGTCTGCGCCGTCAATGCCTCCTATAATATTCAGCAAGGTGGACTTTCCCGAACCCGAGGGGCCGAGTATAACACAGAATTCGCCTTTTGCAACCGAAAAATCCATTCCGCGCAGTACCTCCTGCCTGGAATCACCGGCCCCGAAAGCTTTGCGAACCTGGCTTACCTGCAAAAACTTCATTTCTTCTTCTGACATATTAAACTTCCTTTCACGTGTCCGAATAAATATATTATAGTTAGTCATAGCTAACCTTATGCCGTAAATATAACTGCCATAAAGTTCATGACAGTTAATTTACGCTAACATAATACAGTTTATACCGATAAATGTCAAGCATTTTTTTATTTTACGCAGCCCACAAGTTCAGAAAGATTTTCTATCTTCTTTTCCTCCATGAATTCTTCTATACCCTTAACCACCTTGAGAGTCGCCATCGGATCATGGAAATTTGCTGTTCCGACCGCAACAAGGCTTGCGCCCGCCATGATAAATTCAAGCGCATCCTCTGCGTTTGAAATTCCTCCCATACCTATTATCGGTATTTTTACGGTATTTGCACATTGATAAACCATTCTCACAGCCACAGGCTTGACCGCTGGGCCCGACAGACCTCCGGTTTTGTTTGCAAGCGCAAAAGTCCTTCTGTTAATGTCAATCTTCATGCCGGTGAGCGTATTGATGAGCGAAATTCCGTCAGCGCCTCCCGCTTCTGCCGCCTTTGCCGTTTCGGTTATATCGGTAACGTTGGGACTCAGTTTCATTATAATGGGCTGTGCGGCAACCTTTTTGACAGCGGAAGTTATTTTTTCAACCATCTGCGGATCTGTGCCGAAAGCGATGCCGCCCTCTTTAACATTCGGACAGCTTATATTGATTTCAAGCATTTTAACATTCTTTGCTCCGGCAAGCCCTGAAACAGCGGCAACATATTCTTCTTCGGAATGACCACAGACATTTACTATCACATTAATATCAAATCTTTCAAGAAAAGGTATGTCTCTTTTAAGGAAAGTATCGAGTCCGGGATTCTGAAGGCCTATTGCATTAAGCATTCCGCCGTAGGTTTCGGCAACTCTCGGAGTCGGGTTTCCTGTCCACGGAGTGATTGCAACGCCTTTGGTTACAACGCCTCCGAGCAGATTAAGATCGACAAATTCGCCGTATTCAATACCGGAGCCGAAGGTACCCGAAGCCGTAACAACGGGGTTTTTAAACTCAATGCCGGCAAAATTAATTTTTGTATTCATAGATCAAGTACCTCCGTATCAAAAACAGGTCCGTCCACACAGACTCTCGCATTGTTTACCCGGCTGTGTTCATCCTTGTTTTTTGTTTTGGTAATGCAGCCGAGGCATGCTCCTATGCCGCAGGCCATTCTCTCTTCAAGGGAAACAAAAGCCTTGCAGCCCTTTTCCGCCGCATATGAAGCAACTCCCTTAAGCATAGGCATCGGACCGCATGCGCATATTACGTTGCTTAATATGTCGTTATCCCTTATTGCGTCGATAACGTTTCCGTGAGTTCCGATCTTTCCGTCGTCCGAAGCAAAATATACATCGCAGTATTGTCTGAAATCGTCGGCAAGAAAAATATCATTGCTGCGATAGCCCAAAACTGCGGCGAGCTTTGAATCAGGGTATGCATCGCGGTATTCTCTTACAAGACCGAGCATCGGAGGAATACCGATGCCTCCGCCTATCGCCACCATGTCATATTCAAGCTTCCAGAAGCCTGCAGACCCGGATTCCTCACCGTCATCTGCCTTCAATGCGGTTTCATGTATTTTTTCAATGTCATAGCCGTTCCCGACAGGTCCCAGAATGCGGATTTTTTCGCCGGGGCGGAGCCTTGAAAACTGCTCGGTTCCGGTGTTTTTTCCCGAAACCCTGTAAACAAAGCGTACAGTCTCATCGGTAAGATCATAGTCGCAGATGCTTATCGGTCTCGGTAAAAGCTTTGACGGATCGTTGGTATATATCATTACAAAACTGCCCGGTTTTGCTGTTTTTGCAATTTCCGGGGAGTATATCATCATATCATAAATATCCGCCGAAATCTCCCTGTTGATCAGGACCTCGGCAGTACATACGGTTTTTGCCATTTAACAACCTCCTTAAACGCGAAGCATAAGAGACGCCAAGTTACCGCGCCTTTAACTAAGGATACCATAATTTGTAATTTTTTACAAGGAAATACATGATTTGCCCCATATAATTTCACACTTTTTTCAGCAGGCGCTTTCCAATATAATATTGAAATTTTCCGCAAAATGAAGTATAATGTACTTCGTGTGCAAAAAAGACAGAGATGTAAAGTTACCGGAGGAATTATCTTGAGTAAACTTTTTCTTGGAATCGATATCGGTTCCACTACAGTTAAAATTGCGATCATAGACGAGGATAAGAACATTCTCTTTTCCGACTATGAACGCCATTTTGCAAATATTCAGCAAACTCTTGCGGATCTGCTGAAAAAAGCCATCGATAAGATAGGCGACAGCAGCGTTTCCGCAGTTATCACAGGTTCAGGCGGTCTGACAATTGCAAAGCATCTTGGTGTGAGCTTTACACAGGAGGTTGTTGCGGTTTCCACCGCCCTTACTTACTATGCGCCTAAAACCGACGTAGCCATTGAGCTCGGCGGCGAGGACGCAAAGATCATATACTTTACAAACGGTATCGATCAGAGAATGAACGGTATCTGTGCCGGCGGTACGGGCTCCTTTATCGACCAGATGGCAAGCCTTCTTAAAACCGACGCCTCGGGGCTCAATGAATATGCCAAGACTTATCAGGCAATTTACCCTATCGCCGCCCGTTGCGGTGTTTTTGCAAAAACCGACATCCAACCCCTTATCAATGAGGGTGCCACAAAGCCCGACCTTGCTGCATCGATTTTCCAGGCTGTTGTCAACCAGACCATTTCAGGTCTCGCCTGCGGTAAACCGATCAGAGGGCATGTTGCGTTTCTCGGCGGTCCCCTGCACTTTCTTACAGAGCTCAAAGCAAGCTTCATCAGAACCTTAAAGCTTGATGATGAGCATATAATAGATCCTGACAATTCCCATCTTTTTGCTGCCATCGGTTCTGCCATGTCCTCGGACGGTGCGGAATCCTTTATGCTCGGCGATATGCAGAAAAGACTTTCCGAAGGCATCAAGATGGAATTTGAAGTAAACCGTATGGAGCCTCTTTTCAAAGACGAAGAGGAATATAATGTATTTGCAAAACGCCACAGCATTCATACCGTTAAAAAGGCTCCGCTTGCTGATTATGAAGGTGACTGCTACCTTGGTATCGATGCGGGTTCCACCACCACAAAGCTTGCTCTGGTAG
>DFFN01000128.1 GCA_002369525.1 Lachnoclostridium sp. UBA3775
TCGGACTTAAATATGTTAACAATGATGCCTGCTATCCTTCGCTCTGTGTTGTCGGACAGATCATGGATGCTCTGCTGTCCGGCAAATACGATCTTAACAAAACTGCCGTGATCATCACTCAGACCGGCGGCGGCTGCAGGGCCACTAACTACATAGGCTTTATCAGACGTGCGCTTCAGAAGGCCGACATGGGACATATTCCCGTTGTTTCGGTAAACGCCTCGGGACTCGAATCAAATCCCGGACTTAAGTTCACCTACGGACTTTTAAAACGTGTGATACAATCGCTTATCTACGGTGATGTGCTTATGCGCTGTCTCTACCGTGTTCGGCCATACGAGCTTATAGAGGGTTCTGCCAACAAGCTGCATATGAAATGGAAGGAAAAGCTTTCAGCCGATCTTTCATCGGGTGCAAGCTGGCATGGCTTCAAGAAAAATGTAAGGGCCATAATAAATGAGTTTGATAATTTTGCTATAGACGAAAACCTTAAAAAGCCCAAGGTGGGCGTTGTAGGCGAGATCCTGGTAAAATACGCTCCCGCCGCAAACAACTATCTTGTGGATCTGCTCGAAGCCGAAGGTGCCGAAGCAGTTGTCCCCGATCTTATCGACTTCTTCCTTTACACCTGCTATGATGCGAAGTACAAAGCAGACGAGCTTGGAAAGAGCAAAAAAGAGGCAAAATATAACATGTGGGCGATCAGCCTTATCGAGCATTGCCGTAAGGTCGCAAGAAAAGCCTTCATCCAGAGCAAACGCTTCACCCACATGGCCGATATCAAAGAGCTTGTGGAGCTTGCAAAACCGATAGTATCCATCGGTAACATGACCGGTGAAGGATGGTTTTTGACCGCAGAGATGCTTGAGCTTATAAAGAGCGGAACCGAAAATATCGTATGCTGCCAGCCCTTTGCCTGCCTGCCGAATCACATAGTCGGCAAGGGCGTTATCAAAGAGCTCAGGCTCAGATATCCTAATTCCAATATCGTGGCGATCGACTACGATCCCGGTGCGAGCGAGGTTAACCAGCTTAACCGTATTAAACTTATGCTTTCAACCGCGAACAAAAACCTCGGACTTGGCAAAGCATAATCAAATAAAAATATTCAGACATAATAAAAGACCTGCCGGATAACAACATGCGACAGGTCTGTTTTTTTGATTTTATTGAACACGTTTAAAAACTACGACAAGCCTTCCTTCCGGGTCATAAACCCTGTAGCATGTCGACAGCGAAAGCAGCTGGTCACCCCAGTAAGCTTCGACATCCGACTTGTAGCTCGAAAGCTTTTTCATATAGTATACATAGGTATTGAACTCATCCTCAGTAAGCTCACCGTCATATTTATAGTATTTGAAGCATTTGTCTTCAACGGTATAGATTTTTGTGATCACAACCGCCATTACTTCATAAATACCTTCGGCAAACGCCGTATTGAAATAACAATACTTATGGCCGTCTTCTATCCATTTTGAATCACGGAACTTCCTGAGATTGTTGAATGCCGTTCCGTCATTCATATTGTGGCCGTAAATAATGTAATTCTGACTCTTGTTAAGCAGAGTGTTTTCAGCCATGAACGGAAGCCCCCTGAAAAGATATCTTCCTTCGAAATCCTTGTAAAGATATTTCTCGTAATCTCCGGGCGTGTACATTACAGGATAATCGATCTGGGTATCCGGTATAGTTATCCAGCCCACACAGTCGTGGTTCATTTCATAAAGACTGGCATATTTCTTTTTCCAGTCATCAGAAACCTCATCCACTATTTCGGTCTGTTTTTTTGTCTCAGTAGCATATACAAGCTCGTCCGGAAAATATATGTCGGTATCGGTTACAGTAATGACTTTGGGGTTGATTTCCTCGGGATTTTTATCCTTTGTAATGTCACCCACTATGTTCTGGAGCTTTTTCATGCTCTTCTTATATTCCCAGTGGGTGTAATAGTAAACACCGATCCTGCCGACACAATACAGGAAAACGCCGATGCATACAAGCATCATCAGCGTGTAAACCGCACTCTTTTTCTTCTTTTTCTTTTTGGGAACCTCTTCGGATTTTATTTTGTTTTCCTTGACATCCTTATCTTTATCTTCAGGTTCCTTACTGTCGGGTTCTTTAACTTCGGGACCTTTACCGTTGGAATCTTTATTGTTTGAAGCTCCGGCATCGCTTTTTTTCTTCAAAGCTGCTATCAGACTCGGCGGATCATTATCCGAAGGCTCTGCCTCTGTCTCTGTTTCACTGATTATCGACTCTGAGATTTTTTCCAGATTCACCCTCGGTTCGATCGGTATATCATCAGGATCGACCTCAACATCATCCACGGCCACTGTTTCAAAGACGTTTCCCACATCAACAACAAACTCTTCTCTGTCGTCCGCTTTGACTTCGGGAATCTTTTCGGCAGGATTCACAAAGGTCCTGGTCTCTGTTTTCGGAGGCTCTGTGCTGCTTTCTTTCTTTGCTTCGGGTTCAGTCTCAGTATTGATTTCCGGAAGCTCGTCATAGTCTTCATATTCAGACTCGTCAACGGCTACTTCCGCGGCATGATCCTGAACTTCAAGAAATAATGCCTTAAGGTCATCTTCCTCGGTTTTTCTCCTTCCGCCCAGGCCTTTTATCTCAAAAGGTGACACATCAACATTGTCAGAGGCCTCTTCAAGCAAAGCCTTGGTAACGTCTCCGTACTCCTCGGATTCGGCCAGTTCGGTAAGGGATTCTATGAAACCGTCAGAATCCTTATTCAGTTTGTCTTTGGTATCCGGCATCTTTTCCTCCTGGTATGCACGATGATATTTAATACAAATCTGTCATTAAATCATACCATAAACCGCAGTAAATATCCACTGATTATTACGTTTTTCATAAAAATTTCAATTTTTGCAGGTACTTTTTTTACTCTTCCTTTGCGTTTTTAAGCATAAGGTTTGTAAGTATTCCGAGTATCAGCGATGTTGCAACGGTAGTGATCGAAATCTTTCCGAAGGAAACATTCAGACCGCCGATACCGCTTATAAAGATTACCGATACAACAAAAAGATTCTTGTTCTTATTAAAATCCACATTCTGTATCATCTTAAGACCAGACACTGCGATGAATCCGTACAATGCCATGCAGACACCGCCCATTACACAACTGGGGATCGAGTTTACAAAAACGATGAAAGGATTCAGGAAGGATATAACCATTGCGGCAACGGCTGCGGTTATAATGGTGTAGACCGAAGCGTTCTTTGTGATTGCCACACAGCCTATCGACTCACCGTAGGTAGTGTTCGGACATCCGCCGAAGAAAGCGCCTGCCATCGATCCGATACCGTCACCGAGCAGTGTTTTATCAAGACCGGGGTCCTTAAGCAGATCGGTTTCAATGATTGAAGAAATATTCTTATGGTCCGCGATATGTTCCGCAAATACAACGAAGGCTACGGGAATGTATGCCACAGCAACCGTAGCAAGGTAAGATGCATTAAATTTGTCAAATCCGTCGCCTATCATGGTGAAAGAAAAATCAGGCACATCAAAGAAGGTTTTAAGTCCGACTTTTCCGTTATCGAGAAGGCCGTCCTTTATGCCTTTGAAATTCATGATCACAAGCTCGTCAATGTCTGCTGCCTTTCCGATTGCGGTAAGGATCACTGCACAAATATATCCGGCAAGTATACCGAAAATAAACGGAATAAGCTTTCCGCTCTTTTTGCCGTATACCGAGCAGAGCATTACGGTGGCAAGAGTTATCAGACCGCAAAGTATGGAAACACGGTAATCTGCGCTTAAACCGGGATTTTTAACATCGCCTACTGCATTTCCTGCAAGCGAGAATCCTATGATTGCAACCGTCGGTCCGATTACGATGGGAGGCATCAGCTTGTTGATCCATTCAACGCCTACGCTTTTTACTATTATTGCGATCACTACATAAACAAGACCTGCAAGCACAGCTCCGATGATAAGTCCGAGAAAGCCGAGGCCTACAGTGGAAGCACCTGCAAAAGCAGAAGCCATCGATCCGAGAAAAGCAAACGACGAACCGAGGAATACGGGGCTTTTTTTCGCTGTACACAAAACATAAACAAGTGTTCCGACACCCGCGCCGAAAAGTGCGGCTCCGGGGCTCATCAGTTTATCGGTGTCCGGGAAGTTGTTAAGGATATCTCCGTTCACGATAATGGGGACTACAAGAGTGGCTGTCATTATGGCAAGAAGCTGCTGAAGAGCAAATACCATAAGCTTGGCAGGTTTCGGTCTGTCATTTACCTGATAGATCAGTTTCATAGTGATCCTCCTTCATTTTCTTGTTCTTAACCTTAATTAAGACCTGCCTAAATGACAGGTCTTAAATCAATTACTTTTTCTCAATTTTAGTCATACCGCCCATGTAAGGCTGCAAAGCCTTGGGAATATTAACACTGCCGTCTACATTAAGATTGTTTTCAAGGAAAGCAATAAGCATACGGGGAGGTGCAACACAGGTATTGTTAAGAGTATGAGGCAGATATTTTGTACCGTCTTCGGCCTGTACCCTGATTCTGAGTCTTCTTGCCTGAGCATCGCCGAGATTTGAGCAGCTGCCGACCTCAAAATACTTTTTCTGTCTGGGCGACCACGCCTCAACGTCACAGCTCTTAACCTTAAGATCTGCAAGATCTCCCGAGCAACACTCAAGAGTACGGACGGGAATATCGAGAGAACGGAAATAATCAACGGTATTCTGCCACAGCCTGTTGTACCAGTCCTTGCTTTCCTCAGGCTTGCAGACAACGATCATCTCCTGCTTTTCAAACTGATGGATACGATATACTCCTCTTTCCTCGATGCCGTGAGCACCTTTTTCTTTTCTGAAGCAGGGCGAATAGCTCGTAAGCGTCTGCGGAAGCGAGCTCTCGGGAACGAGCTGGTCGATAAACTTACCGATCATAGAATGCTCGCTGGTACCGATAAGGTAGAGATCCTCACCCTCGATCT
>DFFN01000011.1 GCA_002369525.1 Lachnoclostridium sp. UBA3775
CCTGAATGGGGGCAAGGCGCGAAACGTAGTCACAAACCGAATCCTCGTTGTCCGCGGAGCAGGGGCCGATCACCACAAGAAAGCGGTCATCCCTTCCGCAGATTATGTCTGCGACCTGTCTGTCACGGTCGGCTTTTAACTTACTTTGCTCTTTTGTGAGAGGGTAGCTCTCTTTTATTTCCGAGGGGCTCGGAAGCTTGGCAAGAAATGTGAAACTCATGGTATACTCTCTTTCTCTTTATTTTTAATACAGAATTAATATGATTTTAAACAAAACCTGCGAAATTGTCAATCGTTTTATGGGCGGTCATACCGTGTTTTTTCTTGACAAAAGCAGTAAAAAAAAATACAATTAAGGGTAGATTAAGCTGAAAGGAGGCCCGGTATATGAAGCTGTTTGATCAGATTAAAAACGGTCTCGGCAAAGGTGCGGATGACCTTGGAAAAAAAGTAAAGAAAATCCCGAAGGAATACGAGGGACGATGCGGCAATTGCCATAAATTTATCGGTGATGATCCCTACTGTGCATATTGCGGCACAAAGGCGGGAGAGGGTGATTTCAAGCCTTTCAAGGATGAAATGCAGTGCGTTTACGGTCCGCCGCCGGTAAACCGTACCCACAGCTGTAAGGACTGCGGTTTCGAGTATACTACCTGCGTGATGATAGACAATCAGCGTTTTTGCCCGCAGTGCGGTTCATCCAACGTGAGCATCAGTTCAGAGGAAGGCAGATGGATGTGAAAAGCAAAACTGCGATAAAAATCTGCGGACTTACAAAGGTGGATGAAGCGGCATTCCTCAATGAGAATGGTGTTGATTATGCAGGCTTCGTGCTCTTTTATCCAAAAAGCAAAAGATGCATCGATATTGAGCAGGCAAGGCTTATCATGGACCGGCTTGACCCCGGAATAAAAAAGGTCGCGGTCATGGTATCGCCCGAGCTTCATCAAGTCATACAGGCCGAAGCCGCCGGCTTTGACTATGTCCAGATACACGGCGGGCTTAAGGCCGAGATTCTTGACGAAACCGATATACCGGTAATCAAGGCATTTAATGTGTCGGATCTTGACGAGCTTGACAAATATGTCGAAAACGACCGTGTCCATGCCTTTGTCTTTGATTCAGCGGTGCCCGGAAGCGGCAAAAGCTTTGACTGGGCTCTGACACAAAAGCTTGACACCAAAAACAAGCCTGTGCTTCTTGCAGGCGGGCTAAGTCCCGAAAATGTTGCGGAAGCGATAAGGCTCATCCATCCCTACGGCGTTGATGTCTCATCGGCCGTAGAAGGCGAAAACGGCAAGGACGAAGCAAAAGTGGGTGCCTTCGTGCAGGCTGTCAGAGATGTTGACGGAGGAAATTTGTTTGCCGGAAAATGAAAACAAAACTGAGAATAACGGCGTGAAGGATAAGCTGAACAGGTTTGCCTTTCTGCTGGGACTTAGAAATTTCGGAACCTATGCCTCAAGCATATCCTTTTTCTTTTTCCTCTCGCTGATCCCGATGCTGATTCTGGTATCGTCTCTGCTTCCGTATACCGGTCTTGCCGAGCAGGACCTGATCGGCGGCATTACCTCGGTGACGCCGGGGGTTGTCGACGGGCTCGTATCGGACATCGTAAAGGAAGCCTACACTCATTCCGGAAGGCTGTTGCCGATGTCGATCATAATGCTGATATGGGGCTCGACTTCGAGTACACTCGCGCTCATGAAGGGCATGAACGATGTCTACGGAGTGAAGGAAAAAAGAAATCCCGTAGTCCTTTTTCTGCTTTCGGTGCTGTATACGGTCGTAATCCTTCTGCTGATGGTTCTGATGCTTATCTTCATGTTCGGCGGGGTTTTGACGGACTTTTTTGAAAAGCACATTCCGAATGCCGATTATATAATAAAATTCTGGACCAGGGGCAGAATAGGCCTTTTAGCCTTGCTGGTGGTGATAGTGTTCTCACTTTTGTATACACATCTGCCCGCGGGCAAAAGGAATTTCTTTATTCAGATACCGGGGGCCTTGTTTACAACGGCTGTCTGGGTATGCTTTTCGTTCTTCTTTGCCAAATATGTAGGCGGGGTAAATAAATATACCAGGTTTTACGGCAGCTTCGGAACAATTGCCATTTTTATGTTCTGGCTGTTCTGCTGCTTCTATATATTTCTTGTCGGCGGTTTCTTTAACTGCCTGATAGAAAATGCCGTGAAGAGCCTGATAAATAAACTGAGGCTTAAAAAGAAAGGCAGAAGAAAACCTGCCGAATAATTTTTGAAAGGAATAAAAATGTCACAAATAAGCAATACCGTTAAATCACTTGTAGTCTATGGAAAAAAACATGGCCTGTTTGAAGATGCCGATGAGATCTTCATAACAAACCGTCTGCTCCATGCGCTTTCTCTTGATGAATTTGATGAGGAGGCCGTGGCTGATGACGAAGAACTTGAGATAATACTTAAAAAACTTCTTGACAACGCAGTGGAAAGGGGAGTACTGTCCGACGACATAACAAGCCGCGACCTTTTTGATACCGAACTGATGGCTCAGATGATGCCGCGCCCTTCTGAGGTCATCGCCGTATTTAACAGGCTGTACGAAAAAAGCCCGAGGGAAGCCACAGACTACTACTACGAGCTTTCAAAGGCCGGCGATTATATCCGTACCTACAGAGTTAAGAAGGATATGAAATGGATCACGGATACCGAATACGGCGCGCTTGATATCACCATCAATCTGTCAAAACCCGAGAAGGATCCCAAGGCTATTGCTGCAGCGCTTAAGGCGAAGGCTTCGAATTATCCCAAGTGCCTTCTGTGCAAGGAAAACGAGGGCTATGCGGGACGCGCCAACCATCCGGGACGCGGTAACCACCGTATCATTCCCGTGGTTCTTAATAATGAAAAGTTTTTCCTGCAATACTCACCCTATGTTTACTACAACGAGCATTGCATAGTCTTTAACACAGAGCATACGCCGATGAAGATCGACCGTGCGGCGTTCAACAAGCTGCTTGACTTCGTTACTGTATTTCCTCACTACTTTATCGGCTCAAATGCAGACCTGCCGATAGTCGGCGGATCGATACTTACTCACGATCATTTCCAGGGCGGGAATTATGAGTTTCCGATGGCAAGAGCAGGAGTTGAGGAAAGCCTTGAATTTGCGGGATATCCGGATGTTGCCGCAGGTATCGTTAAATGGCCGATGTCTGTCATCAGGCTTTCGGGAAACGATAAGACGAGAGTGGCGGAGCTTGCCGAAAAGATACTCGACGCATGGCGTGGCTACTCCGACGAAAAAGCCTTTATTTTCGCCGAGACCGAGGGCGTGCCTCATAATACGATAACTCCGATAGCAAGGAGGAGAGGCGGGGATTATGAACTCGACCTTGTGCTCAGAAACAATATACAGACCGAAGAGCATCCGCTGGGCGTTTATCATCCCCATGCAGAGCACCATCATATCAAAAAGGAAAATATCGGGCTCATCGAGGTAATGGGGCTTGCGGTTCTTCCGGCAAGGCTTAAGGACGAGATGGGAGTCCTCGCGGAAGCTTTAAAGGCGGGAGACGAGACTGCTCTCACAGAAAACGAAAAGATTTCAAAGCACTATGAATGGGTGGGACAGCTTCGTGAGAAATACGGAGATTTTACCGCAAAGAGCGAAGAAGAAATAAAGAACATACTGAAAAACGAAATCGGACTGGTTTATTGCGATATTCTCTGCCAGGCGGGAGTTTACAAGAGAAATCCTGCCGGTAAGGAAGCATTTGTAAGATTCGCAGAGTATGTAAACAAAAGATAAATCGGATGAGGGGTAATCCATAAAAAAGGAGAAAAAAGAAAATGTCAGGTGAAAAGAAAAGACTTAACATCCTTGGACGCATACGTTTCAATGCGCCCGTAACTCTTACGTTCGCGCTGCTCTCTTTAGGAGCGCTGTTACTCGGAAATGCCACACACGGCAAGAGCACCGAACTTCTGTTTTCAACCTACAGGGCAAAGCTTCTCGATCCGCTTATGTACCTGAGGCTTTTCGGCCATGTGCTCGGTCATGCAAACTGGAGCCATTATATCGGCAACATGACTCTGATACTGATACTCGGTCCGATACTCGAAGAGAAATACGGAAGCGCGAATTTCCTTGAAATGATCTGCATAACCGCCGGCATTACCGGAATCATCCACAATATTTTCTTCCCGAAGGTAATCCTTCTCGGAGCCAGCGGTATCGTTTTTATGTGCATTATCCTTGCAAGCGCAGTATCCTTTAAGGGCGGAGAAATCCCGATCACGCTGATACTTGTATTTGTAATTTATGTAGGCGGCGAAATAATGGATGCGGTTTCAAAGAAGGACAATATTTCCCAGCTCGGCCATATCATCGGAGGTATGTGCGGAGGCGCATACGGGCTGATGTACGCGAATATGCCGTCGCAGAGCAAAAAATAACCCCCGTTTTGCCGGGGGGCAGTGCTTAACGGTTATCGATTTTTTCCGGATACATATCATGCTCCGTGAGCCTCTTCCATGCAACCTCCTCCCACTTGGTTCCGGGTTTTCCGTAGTTGCAGTAGGGATCGATCGAAAGACCGCCTCTGGGCAGGAATTTACCCCAGACCTCGATATATTTGGGATCCATGAGCTTTATCAGATCCTTCATAATGATGTTGACACAGTCCTCATGGAAATCTCCGTGATTGCGGAAGGAGAAAAGGTAGAGCTTAAGGGATTTGCTTTCAACCATTTTCTCGTCCGGAATATAGGAAATATAGATAGTCGCGAAGTCCGGCTGCCCTGTGATGGGGCAGAGGCTTGTAAATTCGGGACAGTTGAATTTTACAAAATAGTCATTCCCGGGATGCTTGTTGGGAAAACTTTCAAGTACCTCGGGTGTATAGTCAAAACTATAGGCAGTCTTATTGCTTCCGAGAAGCGATATGCTGCCTTTTTCGTTGTCATTTCTTCCGCTATTATTCATGATATACCTCTTTTATATTATACTTCCAACGGATCCACAAGCCCGTTTAATTCAAACGCCTTCCTCCTGTCGATACAGGTTCCGCATTTTCCACAGGGCTTATCCCCGCCCTCATAGCAGCTCCATGTCAGTTCATAGGGCACCTTGAGTTTAGTACCAATACGTACTACATCCACCTTTGTAAGAAGAACAAAAGGCGCCTCGATATGAAGCTCCTTGCCGCTTCCGAGGTAGATTGCCTCATTCATTGCCTTGTTGAATTCATCCGAGCAGTCGGGATATGCCGAGCCTGCCGCATCGTCTGAGTGAGCGCCGTAGTAGATTACATCGCAGCCGTTTGAAAGAGCAATGCTTGCGGCACATGAAAGAAACAGCCCGTTCCTGAACGGCACATAGGTCGAAACCGGTTTGCCGTCGGTCTTTTTCAACTGCTCATCGTAGCTTTCTTCAGGAATTTCCTGGGACGAACCCTGAAGAAGAGAGCAGTCGGAATCCTTGAAAATCTCTGCAAGATCAAGGCTTTTATGGACAACCCCGTAGTATTCTGCCACTTTCTTTGCCGCCTGAAGCTCCTTATCATGCTTCTGTCCATAGAAAACTGAGAGAGCGATCACATTTTCTTTTCCAAATTTTTCGATGGCAAGCGCAAGACAGGTAGTGGAGTCAAGGCCGCCGCTTGAGAGTACCAGTGCTTTCATTATTATTCTCCTATTTGGGACACGGGGACGGTTCTTTTGTCCCAGCTTTTGTGGGACAAAAGAACCGTCCCCGTGTCCCATGTCCAACTAATTAAGCTGCATCTTAAGCTCTTTATTGTTTTTAAATGCTCCCATACACGTCCAGGTCTCGGTGTGGCTGGTCTGGCTCTTTATTCCTCTTGCGGTCATGCAGGAGTGGCAGCCGGTGATTTTTACGCCGACGTCCTCAGATCCGGTTGCGAGCGAAATGATCTCTGCGATATCGCGTCCGAGCTTTTCCTGAAGCTCAAGCCTTTTTGCTGCCATGTCGCAT
>DFFN01000136.1 GCA_002369525.1 Lachnoclostridium sp. UBA3775
AGCTTGTCTACAGCTCCTGCGAGGATGTCCGTACCGGTCCCGACGGCAAGCTTCCTCTGATCTCGGAATCGGCCTCCGTAAAGGACGGTGTCATGACCGTCACCATTGCGAACTGCTCGCTCGACGAGAAAGCGGATATAAAGATCGATGTACCGGGCTTTTCCTATACCGAAGCTTCGGCTAAGATATTAAGCTCTGCCTCGGTTCATGACCACAACGATTTCTCGAACCCCGAAAAGGTTGCTGTCAAAGCATACAGCTGCGAAACCGACGGCAGATTCATCAGGGTTTCACTGCCGCCCTTCTCAGTGGTTACGCTTACCCTTAAATGAGCGGGGCTGTGAAAAAGCCCTGCATTAAATGCCTGCTCTCTGATCTTGACGAATCCGAGATATTAGGTCAGATAAAAAAACTGATCTTACTTATGCCCGAAAGCGAAAAATGCGGGGAAACAGAATACAAAAGAAGGCTTGATATATGCAGGGAATGTGCATCACTGAGCTTCGGCACCTGCGAAGTCTGCGGCTGCTACGCAGAGCTTCGGGCAATAAAACGGAATAACCGCTGCCCCCATGAAAAACATTTCTGGTAATGTCAGACTCAATTTAAAGGAGGAGCTTTAATGCTGTCCATCGATTTAAGTAACCGCCTGGCTGTGATCACCGGTGCAACCGGTCAGCTCGGACGCGTAATGGCAATGGTACTTTCTGACTGCGGTGCCAATATCGCAGTACACTATAATTCAAATGCCGCAAAGGCAGCCTCTCTCGTGGAGGAAATAAGGGCAAAAGGCAGACGTGCCGCCGCTTTTCAGGCCGACATAACAGATGCGGAGTCAATCGGACATATGCACGAAGAGATCGTAAAAGAGCTCGGCAATCCCGACATCGTTGTATGCAATGCGGTGATACAGTACGAGTGGACCAACGTGATCGACCAGAACATAAGCGATTTCTACTCGCAGTTCGAATCCTGTATCATGCACAATGTATATATGGCAAAGAACTTTGTTCCGGCAATGAAGGAAAAGAAATACGGCCGCTACATCGCCATAAATACCGAGTGCTCAGCTCTCGCCGAAGCAAACTGTTCGGCATATACTGCAGCCAAGAAAGGTCTTGACGGCTTCATAAGAGTGCTTGCCAAAGAAGTCGGCGAATTCGGCATCACCGTAAACGAGGTGGCTCCGGGCTGGACGATAAGCTATCGCGACCGGGAGGCAGGCAGCGAAAAGCAGGAGCAGTATGACAAAACCGTACCCCTCAGAAGAAGAGGCACGGATCTTGAGATCGCACAGATGGTGGCTTTTCTTGCTTCCGATCTTGCAAGCTTTACGACCGGAGCTTACATTCCGGTATCGGGCGGAAGGGTGATGCCGGGAATATGAAAATCAAGATCAAGACCGATGAACCGGTCGCAAAGAAAAAAATGAGCGGAAGAACCAAGGTAATACTTGTTTTTTCCGCCGTGATCCTGTTTTTTGCATCATTTTTTGCATTATACCTTTATCAAGCAAGCAAAAACGTTGCGATCACTACCAGGGAAATGAAAGAGCTGATGAAGGATTATCCCGAGATCAAAATGGAGGTAAAAGACGCCACCTCCGATTCGGCAACCCTCATCGTCACAAAGGATTTTGAAGAAACCATCATTACCAGCGGCAGCGTTTTCAGCCTCTACGAAAGGGATCTCGGAGGCTGGAACCAGGTTGCTCCGCTTAACTTTAATACAGGCTCCACAGTTGAGGGAAGCTACATGGTAACCATTGAGGGTACCGATCCCAAGGAGATTCCCTTAAACATCAAGGACCGCTTCGGCTCTCTTCCCAAGGGAGAATATGTCATACGCAAAACCTTTTCAATCGTTTCCGAAGAAAACATGGGCAAAGGTCTTTACGTTTACAGCCGCTTTGAGGTCAAATGATCAAAGCTTCTTTTTATCAAAAATCACAGCGCCCGAAACAAAAAGAGCGATGATAATGGCAAGGCTTATGACTAACGGCACTGTAAAATCGGAAATTGACGCCTTCCCGTAAAGCAGGTTCTCGGACTCACAAAGCTTTATGGGAAGGTATTTTTTTACCTTCGGGATCACGGCAAGAAAATACATTAACATCACATAGCCGGCAGTCGCGCCGATGATGCCGGTGGCATCCGTAAATACCGCCGAAAAGAATATTATCGCCGATATCAGAAGGAGTCCGAACACATAATACAAAAGAGCGGCGAGAATTATGTTTTCAAGCACGCTGTTGTCCCAGTAAAAATCAGCATAAAAATATGTCAGTCCGAAGCATATAAGATATGCAAGGCTGTACAGCCCGGTCATCATCATGGTCTTTGACACAAAAATCTTTTTTCTCGGATAACCCTTTGTAACAACCAGAAGCAGCGTTCCTTTTGTATATTCCTTTGCAAAGCTTCCCGCAAACACCACGAGAATCACGATCAGAAACATAGGCAGGTTTTTATAGTACTGCTGCCAGCAGGCCGAAGCATCTATAGTTTTAACCTCAATGCTCATGCCTGATTCCTGCATCTTGTCCGCAAGCATGTCGAACAGCCACGGCGTAAGCTTCGCCACGGCAACGTTCATCAAAGCCATCAAAAGCGAAAGAATGCCAAGGATAAAAAGCTTTCCGCTGCGGTAATATTCTTTAAATTCTTTTTTCAAAAATACCATCAGCTGTTACCTCATTTCAGATTCTTCATGAATATGCTCTCGAGGTCCGCCTCTTTTTTCTCAAACTTAAGAGGCAGGATTTTTTTGTCGGCGAGAAACTGCATGACCTTTCCCGCGCTTTCGCTGTCCTTTATCGTGATCGGTCCGTCCGACATTTTTTCCGGCTGCTCCCCGAACATTTCAGGAAAAGCTTCACAAAATGCGATATATGCACTCCTGTCCGAAAGCTCCAGCACATATTCCGAACCGGCATATTCCGAAAGAATTTCATCGGGCTTCCCGGCAAAAGCTATCTTCCCGTCGTTAAGCATCGCGATCTCGTCGGCCACCCTTTCGACATCGGAAAGAATGTGTGTGGAAAAAAGCACCGTAGTCTCCTCTTTTGCTGCCATAAGAAGCTCAAGTATCTCCTTCCTGCCCACCGGGTCCAACGCCGAGGTCGGTTCGTCGCAGATAAGAAGCTTCGGCCTTGCAAAAAGAGCCTGGGCAACACCAAGTCTTTGCTTCATGCCTCGCGAATAGCCCTTTATTCGGCGCTTTGAATCTGCCGCAAGGCCTACCAGCTCAAGAAGTTCCTCTGTCCTTGCCTTTTTTTCGCCCGTAAAGCCTGCAATCTCTCCGATGAACATCAGGTATTCCCGCGCATTCATATAGCCATAGAACTCGGGCACATCCGGGAGATAGCCGATATAATGGTTGGTCTTCTCTCCGTTTCCGCTCACCCTTTCGCCACAGACTCTGACTTCTCCGCTGTCAGGCGCAAGGAGGCCCAGTATTATCTTCATCGTTGTGGTCTTTCCAGCACCGTTTACGCCTACAAAACCGAAGATGCTGCCCTCGGGGATGGAGAAGGTGACGTCTTTAAGGACCTCCTTCGGGTCGAAGGATTTTTTTAGGTTTTTAATTTCAAGTATATTGGACATGTTTGATCCTCTATTCTTCCGCTTTCCCCAGCACCAGGTAAAGTATCGGTCCAATGAACTCCATACCGATGATCGATACTATTACCCAGAGGGTGCGGTTGCCGCGTTTGTAGGTATCGTGGGTGAAGATGTGGTGTAAAACATATGCCAAAAGTGCCAGCTGTACGATTACCAGCGGGATGATGATAGGTAAATATTCCTGTAATTCTTTCACGTTATGTTCCTTTCCATAGGCAATATTTGTCATTTTCAAAGTATATGCCATCTCCATGGTAACGCACCTGCAATATCACCGGCGATGACTAGTTTACTCTCATGCTTCATCTTTTTTGATTTTCCTGTAAACAACCTCCGAGTAAACAACAGGAATGATGATCAGTAAGGTAAA
>DFFN01000225.1:0-7302 GCA_002369525.1 Lachnoclostridium sp. UBA3775
CCCACTGACCTGCACCGGTCTCGGTGGTAACGCCCTTAAGGCCCTGCTTCTTTGCATAGTAAGCCTGGGCGATTGCGGAATTCAGCTTGTGGCTGCCCGAGGTATTGTTTCCCTCGAATTTATAGTAGATATGAGCCGGAGTACCCAGCTTCTTTTCAAGGAAATAAGCCCTTACCAGAGGTGAAGGACGATACATTCTGTAGAAATCCGCGATTTCCTTCGGAATATCGAAATAAGGAGTTGTGTCATCAAGCTCCTGCTTTGCAAGCTCTGTACAGAAAATACCTGAGAGTTCTTCCAAAGTCACAGGCTTAAGGGTGCCGGGATTAAGTATCGGTGCCGGCTTTTTCTTCATGTCGGCGCGCACATTGTACCACTGCTTCGGCATTTCATTTTCGTCAAGGTATATCTTGTAAGGGATCTCACTCATTGATTTTCCTCTTTTCATTTTTATTGGCACAGGTATATTAATATAGGAAAAAATGCCCATAACCTTATATATATTAGCATAAGTCAAATAATAATTCAACAAAAAATTACAGGCATGAAGAAAAGGCTGACTTCCGAAGAAATCAGCCTCTTTCACAATTCTTTTCTAAAACCTTACCCCTCTGTTTGCATTCTTGAATTTGAGTGCAAGTATTACAAGATTCAAAACAATGCAGAAACCGCCGATCACTATCAGCTGCTTCCAGGGAGAAGTATTGTAGGGGTGTCCGGGACGGTCCACATTGATATGGACAACCATGGCATCGTCCTTGTCGATGTTAAGGTGGTAGAACATTTTGGCTTTGTAGTGCTTCGGTTCGGGATCATTCTCGCCCTTCCAGTCATATTCAACCGTATAGGTCCATGTGCCGCCGGCCCAGGTCTCTCCGAGCTCCGTCACCACTCCGTTTGCGGGAGGTGCTTCGTCGTAGAGCTTTAACATATGCACCGACCACACAATGGTTGCGATCCATATCAGGTTTAAGGTTAGCGTAACAAAAAACACGATTTTTTTATATGTCTTGATCTTCATCTTAAATCATCCTGTCATTCGAAACATAATAAAAGGGCCATGACTATGCATGGCCCGGGTGAAAGTCATTTTAAACTCTCTTCATGTACTCGCCGGTTCTGGTATCGATCTGGATGGTCTCACCCTGATTTACGAAAAGGGGAACCATTACCTGGGCGCCTGTCTCAACGATTGCGGGCTTTGAAGCACCTGTTGCGGTGTCACCCTTGAAGCCGGGCTCTGTATCTGTGATCTGAAGTTCAACGAAAAGCGGAGGCTCTACAGAGAAGATCTGTCCGCCGTGAGCGCACATCTTAACCATCTCGTTTTCCTTAACGAACTTGAGAGCATCACCGATCTGATCTGCTGTAAGCTGGATCTGATCGTAGGTTTCTACATTCATGAAGTGATAGAAATCACCGTCACTGTAAAGATACTGCATATCTGAACGCTCAATATGTGCTGTAGGGAATTTTTCTGTAGGTCTGAAGGTTTTTTCAACCACACCGCCGTTCTTGATATCTTTTAATTTTGTTCTTACAAAAGCTGCGCCTTTTCCGGGCTTAACATGCTGGAACTCGATTACCTGGTAAACACTACCTTCCATCTCCAGTGTCATGCCGTTTCTGAATTCGCCTGCTGAAACCATATGGAATCCTCCTGAAAATCATAGTTATTTATATTCTAACTTAAAACCGTGTATTTTGCAAGTATTTTTTATTCCATTTCAAACTACCTGCTGACAGACAGCAGATAATCTATGAACTGGGTAGCTACCCTGCCGGTCGGACCGCCGTGCGAAAGCTCCCATTTCGTTGCCTCACTGAGAAGCTCTTCCTCGCTCATTTTAAGTTCGGGATGCCTTGCTGCAAGCTGCAGCACTATGTTTTTATATTCGGGCGGGGTCGGCCTGAAAAAGCCTATCGAAATACCGAAACGGGCCGAAAGCGAAAGCTTCTCCTGCACGGTATCGTTACGATGTATATCGTCATTGTCCGCATCCGCCCTGTCCTTAAAGGTTTCACGCACAAGATGCCTGCGGTTTGATGTCGCATAGATCAGCACATTGTCGGGTTTCGGCTCAAGCCCTCCCTCAATTATCGCTTTCAGGTATTTATATTCAAGCTCGCTTTCTTCAAAGGAAAGATCATCCATATAAATAATGAAGCGATAATTCCTGTTCTTGACTTCGGCTATGACACGCGACAGGTCCTTGAACTGGTGCTTGTAGATCTCAATCATCCGAAGGCCCCTGCCGTAGTACATGTTAAGTATCGCCTTTATGCTGGTGGACTTTCCGGTACCTGCTTCGCCGTAGAGAAGAACGTTGTTTGCCGCTCTGCCTTCAATGAAGGCCTCGGTGTTTTCGACCAGCTTCTTTTTCTGGCTCTCATAGCCCACAAGCATGTCGAGTGTCAGCTCGGCCGTGTTGGTTATCGGAACGATCAGTTCACCCTCAGGGTCGTCATTTACCCTGAATGCCTTGTTAAGTCCGAACTTTCCGACGCCGTAATGAAGATAGAAGTCGGTCACGGCAGCAAAAACGCTGTCGGTGTCTTTCGCATTTTCAATGGCGGTGCTTAGCTCCCTTACCTTTTCGCTCACGCTTTTATTGTATATTCTTTCGCTTTTTGAAACTGCGTTAAAATTCTCTATCACGGAAAAACAGTTGATCTCAAGCTCATGCTCCAACGGAGAGAAATCATAGTTAAAAAGCTCCCTGAAAACCTCAATGTCATTTTTTACGAAGATATTGACCGAGCCCTCGTTAGCTCCGACCTTTTCGGAAACAAGCGTGAAGGGTGTTTCGGTCATGGCCAGCAGAAACGCAAGGTAATTGTGCCACAGATTTTTATTGAATCCGTAAAGGGTTGCAAGATCGAGAAGCTCATGTATCAGGTCAAGTATCTTCCTGATGCTGTCCTCCTTCGTATCCTTTTTCTCATCATGGCGGCGTATAACGTCCGCAAGCCTGTAAAGTATGCTGTCTTTTATATTGCTGTAGATTATCAGCTTCGATGTCAAACGGTACATATTCCTGCCTCATCTGTCTTTTATGATACCTTAATAATACACCTCTCCCGGGGATATTTCAATGTATTATATTGCAAATTTGAATTGGTATTGTAAAAAAAATTTTTTTATGCTACAATTATCAGGCATTGCTTTTATTAAAAGCCTTTTTATCAATGATGGGAGAACAACATGAAAAAGACAAGACTTTTAGCACTTTTATTCATTCTCACGCTCTGTGTAATGGCAGGCTGCGGGAAAAAGAAAAAGAAAAGCGAATCGGCGGACCCCGATGTCACCGAAGCCGTAAATGAATATTCGGAATATTCGGCCTACCGCGTATCGGTCAGCGGAACAAAGTTCGTGGTCGACGGCAAGCAACTCTGGCTTTGCGGCATCAACACCCCCTGGCAGAAGTGGAATGACTTTTCCGGCAACATGGACGTTCAGTTCTGGGAGAAAACCTTCAAGGACCTTGCCGATAACCATATCAATTCAACACGTATATGGGTAAACTGCAACGGACTCGGAATCGTAAAGCTTGATGCTCAGGGAAATGTTACGGAAATAAACTCAAAGCATTTCGACAATCTCAAGACTCTTTTCGACCTTGCAGCCAAGTATAAGATCTATGTAATGCCCACTCTTCTTTCCTTCGATCATTTCAAGGCGGGCAATCAGGGTGCAACCTACTGGAGAGCTCTTATTAACGACAAAGAAAAGGTTGCCCAGTATTGTGATAAATATGTAAAGGAATTCTGCAAACGTTTCAGCAGCAATCCTTTCGTATTCGCTGTCGATGTAATGAATGAACCCGACTGGGTAAACGAAAATGCAGAGTGCGGCCAGATTTCATGGGATAACCTCTCCTATTTCTTCGGACAGGTTGCTGCCTGTGTTCACGAGAACAGCAAAATGCTCGTTACCGTCGGACTCGGCATGAACAAATACAATTCTGACAAGTTTGAAGGCAACAAGCTTTCCGATACAAACTTAAAGGCTCTCACCGAAAATGTAAATTCGAGGCTTGATTTCTACAGCCCTCATTTCTATATGTGGATGAAACAGTGGTTCGGTTTTCCTTTTGACGGCGATCCTGCAAACTACGGAATCGAAATGGACAGACCTGTCATTCTTGCCGAAACCGCAAATGACGACGAGTCCGAAACAGGACTTACAAATTATCAGAAGTATAAGGCATTGTATGACAACGGCTGGGCGGGTCTGATGTTCTGGACGGAGCCCAAGCAGACAAACGGAGTCTGGTCATGGTACTGCTTCGATTTCACCGCTCAGGGTGCGAACGATATGTACAAGGAAATACCGGATCTCATAAGACCCATTAAGTAAAACAAATCAGTAATTGTTTTCATCTTCGGGTCCGTTGAAATCTTCAAGATAGTTCATGAACTCTTCCCACGGAAGCGGCTTTGAGAAGTAGTAGCCCTGTATCTTATTGGCACCGGCGCCTACAACAAGCTCAAGCTGTTCTCTCGTCTCAACGCCCTCCTGCACAACGTCGAGGCCCAGGCTTCGCATCATACGTATGGTCTCAAGCAGGAGCGTTCTGGACTTGGTATTCTCCATTTCCCAGAGCAGGCCCTTATCGGACTTGATATTTTCAAAATCGGTATTGATAACATAGGTCAGGTTTGAATAGCCCGTTCCGAAATCATCGAGCGAGAAGGTAAATCCCAAGTCTCTCAGCCTCTCTACGTTTCTCTTAAGGGCCTCGGACTCATGGAAGGAAGCGGACTCGGTGATCTCAAGATTTATCTGGCTTGGCGATATACCGTATTTTCTCATGGTCGAATAGAAATGAGAGGCGGTATCGTCCGTAAGCAGCTGGTAAGTGCTTAGGTTTACCTCGACATACTGCAGGCCGAAGCGCTGCGGACGTTCACGTCTCAAAAACTGGCAGACCTTGTCGAAAACCATCTTTCCCACTTCATTTATCTGGCCTGTCTGCTCTGCGATCTCAACAAAGTTCTCGGGTGTGATGATTCCGAGCTCTGTATCGTTCAGCCTCACCAGAGCCTCGCACCATTCGATCTTACCGGTTGCCGAGCTCCATATCGGCTGATAGTAAACCTCAAGACGGTCTCTGTCAAGTGCCGTTTTGATCATTTCCTCAACCTCGGTCTTATGCCTTAAGAATGCAAGATCCTCGCCACGCATTACAACAACACCTGTTGTCTCCGCCATGTTAGGCATATCGGCAAGCTCCAGCACTGCCTCTACCCTCTGGAATTCATCCGGTATATGTACCTTGGTGATCAGAGTATTGAAGGAGAAATGCATGCCGTTAAAAAGATAATCCTCGTTGAACTTGTTCTCAAGCTTCTTTACCACAGCCTCAACCCTCGCATTGTCTTCGAATGAAAGAATCGCGAAGCTGTTGGTCCCTATCCTGTAAACCGTATTCTTGCCCGACACGGATTCTATCCACATCGCAATGGCATGCAGAAGATTATCCATGGTCACAACCTTTAACATCCTGTTGTAAAAACGCATGTTGGTAAAGGAGATCGTGATGACATAGTAATTATGCTTTGTGGATATCAGCCTGTCATTGTCAACCACGAAGGCTCTCTGGTTATAAAGCCTTGTTGTCGCATCGATGAGGGAATCCTCGTTTTCGATTATTACCATGGTACCGAAAAGCGTGAGCGCCTCAAAGAAAAGCTCCACCTTAAGATCAGGCCTGAAATACTGGATTGTCACACCTATCAAGGTCAGGAAGAAGAAAAGCCAGAGAGTATGGTATAACGGCCTTGTAAGGGTTTTCCTGAACGAGAAAAACTGGAACATGGTTATCAGTACAAAAATTCCCGCAAGGGCATATATCAGCATTTCCATATCCATCCTCTGGAAATTGCCGGATTCGTCAAATTTGAACACCCATTCCTTTAGCGGATTCATGCAGATAACTGTCTCTCCGACCGCTACCGGAAGGAAGTATATGATGTAGAAAACGGGATGCCTGTTTACTGCGCGGCCATTGATCAGCATTATATAGAATGCATAGAACGGAGGCAGGACGGTATGCAGGAAGAAATATATATGCTGCAGCATGAACTGAACGTTCACGACATCGAAGCTTGCCTTCGTTGCATAGTCAAGAGTGCTTGTAAAGCCCTCGACAAGTGCGGAGATCATTATGTCGGCAAGCATTATCGCAAATATTACGCTGTGAGCCTTCTGCAGCTTCTTAATGCACAGGAAATACGCAAGACAGCAGATTGTCAGCACAAAAGCGCTGGCAAAAAAAGCCAGATCCACTGATTTAAAAACATCCATGCTGATTTCCATCCGCACTATTCCTCCAAAAGCATCAAAAATTAGGTATGATAAAGTTTCTTGTTCTGGTATTTGGGTTCGCAGGTAAGGTTAACGCCGAGCTTTTTGAACACTCCCACATCCACCTGCGAAAGGATGACGGATGAATGTACTTCGAGACCTTTAAGCTCGTCAAGCTTTTCATAGGCCTTCTTTGCATCCTCATTCGTCAGCGCCTCGATTGCAAGGGCAATAAGTATCTCATCGATATGAAGAAGCGGGTTGCGGTTTCCGAGGTGCTTAAGCTTAAGGTCCATTATGGGTTCGATTATCTGCGGCGAGATAAGCTTTGACTCATCTGCGATGCCCGCAAGCTTTTTAAGGGCGTTCAGTATCAGCGCTGAGGATGCGCCAAGAAGCGCCGAGGTTTTTCCGGTGATAAGAGTGCCGTCAGGAAGCTCCATTGCCGCAGCCGGTCCGCCCGTTTCTTCCGCTCTGATGTTGGCTGCCTTAACTACAAGCCTGTCGGCTATCGTTATTCCGGCCTTTTCCATCAAAAGCTCTATCTTCGCTATCGCCAGATCCGCGGAGTCTCCCTTTCTCTTGTCGCAGAGGGCGCTGTAGTATCTTCTGATTATCTCCTGGTTTGCCGCCTTCTTTGTAGCCTCGTCGTCCACTATGCAGTAGCCGGCCATGTTGACACCCATGTCGGTAGGCGACTGGTAAGGGCTTTTTCCGGAGATTTTTTCAAACATTGCCTTGAGTACGGGGAAGACCTCAACGTCCCTGTTATAGTTTACCACCGTCTTGCCGTAGGCCTCGAGATGGAAGGGATCTATCATGTTGACATCGTTAAGGTCGGCCGTTGCCGCTTCATAGGCAAGGTTAACGGGATGGTTTAACGGCAGGTTCCAGATGGGGAAGGTTTCGAACTTCGCATAGCCTGCATTCACGCCCCTCTTCTGTTCATGATAAAGCTGTGAAAGGCAGGTTGCCATCTTGCCGCTGCC
>DFFN01000225.1:7345-7634 GCA_002369525.1 Lachnoclostridium sp. UBA3775
CCATCTTGCCGCTGCCGGGTCCGGGCGCCGTTACGACAACCAGCGGGCGTGTGGTTTCGATGTAGTCATTCTTGCCGTAGCCCTCATCGGATACTATCATCGGAATGTTTGAAGGATAGCCCGGGATTCTGTAATGACGGTAAACCTTAAGTCCCAGAGACTTTAATTTCCTTTCGTAGGCAAGGGTGGCGGGCTGCTCCTGAAACTGGGTAAGCACTACGCTTCCGACATAAAGCCCGTTTCCGGTAAAAGCGTCGATGAGACGCAGAACATCCATGTCATAGGTGAT
>DFFN01000101.1 GCA_002369525.1 Lachnoclostridium sp. UBA3775
TTAAACAAGGTGTATATTGAAAATTTCAAACGTGTGCGTGACGATCTTGAGTGGTTCACCGACAAGTTTGATTACCGCAATGCCGATGCACCGTGGAAAAATTCACGTGATGCACTTATACGTGCGATACAGAAGACAAACGGCGTGTTTGTCGAAGAAAAAAAGAAGTAGAGGTTTTAATGATGAATCTTGAAAGCAGCTACTGCGAATGTCTTGTAAAAAGAAAAAATACGATCGGCGGATATATCATAAAGGGTCTGATAATTGCTTTGCTTGTAATCTTCGGACTGCTTGCATTCCTGTTCCTGTTTTCGGGCGCGAATGCAGTGTCGCTTTTAATGGCAGCTCTTGTCATGGTGGGGTTCTCTCTTGCGGGAAGCATATTCCCCAGATTTAATGTGGAATGGGAATATGTTTTCGTTGACGGACAGTTGGATTTTGACCAGGTACTCGGCGGTCTGGCCCGGAAAAGAAAGATGAGGACTGATTTTGAAAAGCTCGAAATCATTGCTCCTTCAAATTCACACAGGCTTGATTCTTACAAGAACATGCAGATGAAAATCTATGATTTCTCGTCGCTTACGGGCTGTGACAATTACAGCATGATATGTCATGACGGGAACAACCTTATAAAAATTTATTTTGAGCCCAACGAGGAAATGCTTACAACAATGAAAAACAAAAGCTTCCGCAAGGTGTTCACAGATTAAGCAGTATAAAAATTGAAAGGAGTATATATTATGGGCAATATCATCAAAGAGGGAATTACATTTGACGACGTGCTTCTGATTCCGTCGTTTTCAGAGGTCCTTCCTAACGACGTGGACCTGACAACAAATCTTACAGAGAAAGTAAAACTTAACATACCGCTCATGAGTGCCGGTATGGATACCGTTACCGAACACAGAATGGCCATTGCAATGGCAAGACAGGGCGGTATCGGAGTTATTCATAAAAATATGACCATTGAGCAGCAGGCTGCACAGGTTGATATGGTTAAGAGATCGGAAAACGGTGTAATTACCGATCCTTTTTCACTGTCACCCGAGCATACTCTTGCAGATGCAAACGAGCTGATGGGCAGATATCGTATAAGCGGTGTTCCGATTACCGAAGGAACAAGGCTGGTCGGAATAATCACGAACCGCGATCTTAAATTTGAGACCGATTTTTCAAAGAAAATCAAAGAGTCGATGACTTCCGAAGGTCTCATAACCGCTCAGGAAGGAATTACGATCGAGGAAGCAAAGAAGATACTTGCAAAGGCAAGAAAGGAAAAGCTTCCCATCGTTGATAAGAACGGTAACTTAAAAGGTCTCATAACAATAAAGGATATCGAAAAAACCATTAAATATCCGCTGTCGGCAAAGGATGAGCAGGGAAGGCTGCTCTGTGCGGCAGGTGTCGGCGTGACAGCAAACATACTCGACAGAGTCGATGCTCTTGTTAAAGCAAAGGTTGATGCGATCGTTATCGATACCGCTCACGGACATTCCGCAAACGTTCTCCGTGTGGTAAGGATGGTAAGGGACGCTTATCCCGAGCTTCAGATCATTGCGGGTAATGTTGCTACCGCAGAGGCTACCGAGGATCTCATCAAGGCCGGCGTTAATGCGGTAAAGGTTGGTATCGGCCCCGGATCTATCTGTACGACAAGAGTTGTTGCCGGTATCGGCGTACCTCAGATCACTGCGGTAATGGATGCATATTCCGCAGCAAAGAAGTACAATATCCCGATTATAGCAGACGGCGGTATTAAATATTCCGGTGATATCACAAAGGCGATCGCAGCAGGTGCAAATGTCTGCATGATGGGCTCAATGTTCGCAGGCTGTGATGAGGCTCCCGGAGATTTCGAACTGTTCCAGGGAAGAAAATACAAGGTATACAGAGGAATGGGTTCAATCGCGGCCATGGAGAACGGCAGCAAGGACCGTTATTTCCAGGAAAATGCAAAGAAGCTTGTTCCTGAAGGCGTTGAAGGAAGAGTTGCTTACAAGGGACTCCTTGAGGATACCGTATTCCAGCTTGTCGGAGGACTTCGTTCAGGTATGGGATATTGCGGATGCAAAGATATACAGACTCTTAAGGAGAACGGCAGATTTGTTAAGATCTCCGCTGCATCGCTTAAGGAAAGCCATCCTCATGATATTCACATTACAAAAGAAGCACCTAACTACAGTGTTGACGACAGGTAAGCAGTTTAAAATTTTTTAGAGGAGTCAGAAATGGCAGAACGTATTTCAAAAGCAGAATGGAAGAAGAGAAGAAAAAGAAAGCGTATGATACGCAAGTACTCTATTCTCGGAGCTTTTGCTCTTATAGTAATTTTATTGCTTGTTCTTTTGATTAAATTCATCAGCTTTCTTTTTAACGGAAATGATGGAATAATAAAGAAGGCAGGAAGCCATAAAATAAAAGTAAAATTGCTTGAAATATCGGAAACGGTCCGTCCGGGTGAGGAACTGAAGAGCGTAAAGGGTATAGTTATCCATGCTACGAACAAACCCGGTCTTTCTGCCGATGAACTTCTTAAGACTTATAAAGACAATACCGGCAGCAAGGATAAATTTGAATCCGTTCATTTTATCGTTGACAGCGACGGTGCCATTTATCAGTGCATTCCGACAGATGAGATTGCTTTTCATGCGATGGGAAGAAACTCGGATACCCTCGGTATCATGTTCTGTCATACAAGTGCCGACGGTCAGATGACCGACAGTACAAGGAAGGCCCTTAAGGATCTGATTGTAAAGCTTTGCAAGGAATATAAGCTCAAAGCAGACAATGTTATTCTTCATTATGATATAAACCAGAAGCTTTGTCCGGCTTATTATGCCGAAAATGCGGAAAGCTGGCAGAATTTCCTTAAGGAAGTATCCGATAAACTATAATAAGGAAGGGTCTATGGATTTAAGCAGCTATTTAAACGAGCTCAGGGACCTGTTCATAACATTATGCAAAATACCGGCTCCGACCGAACATGAGGATGAGAGAGCCGGTTTTATTGCGAACTGGTATGCTGAGAACGGTTTGATGAATTTTGAGATTGATAATGCCGGAAACGTGCTTTATTATTTCGGTGTGAAAAGCTATAACCCCGTGCACATAATAACCGCACACATGGACACGGTATTTTCTGCCAGTGTGCCTTTAAATCCGAGGATCGAGAACGATGTCCTGTATTGCCCGGGTTCGGGTGACAATACCGCAAATCTCGCGATCATGATGCTCTGCGTCAAATATCTGAGCGAGATAGGATATGAGGGCTCTACCGGACTCATATTTGCTGCGGATATTTGCGAGGAAGGTCTCGGCAATCTGAAGGGCGTAAACGAGATCCTGAATGAATACGGCGCGAGGATTGAACAGCTTGTGAGCGTCGATCTGGCTTACGGTACGATCATTGCACAGGCTGTGGGTTCGAAAAGATATGAAATCAGTATTTCCTCAAAAGGCGGACATGCTTTTCATGATTTCGGCAATCCCAATGCAATTGCCGTGGCGTCCAAGCTCATAAGCTCATTGTACAGCCAGCCCCTTCCCGAAGAAGGAGTTGCAACCTACAATGTCGGCCAGATAAGCGGAGGCACGGGAGTTAATGTAATTGCCCAGAATGCCAGCTTTTTGTATGAATTCAGGTCGATAAATGCCGATCTTATCAATATGCTTGACGATAATCTTTCTCTTGCCCTTATCGAGCATCGCGAAGAAAACGTCAACATTGAATGCAGGCTGTTAGGTGAGAGGCCGTGTCAGGGAAATGTTAATTCGGACAAACAGCAGTTTTTGCTTGACCGTATTAAAAATGCCTATGCACAGTCAGGATGGGCTGAAGCGGGATATGGCAATGAGATAACGGTGATCCCCGGTTCGACGGACTGCAATGCATCGCTGGCAAGAGGAATTCCGTCAGCCTGCTTCGGACTGGCATATTCGGAAGGACATCATACCCTTAATGAATTTACCAGACTTGACAGTCTGATACCCGGTCTTGAAACGCTTATAAATTTTATACTTGATGAGAGACTGTAAAAATTTAAAAGTATTTAACGGTAAATGATAAAAGCCACAGGATATGCCCCGTGGCTTTTGCATTACTCTGTCCTGAGTGCGATAACAGGATCCTTCTTTGCGGCAAGTCTTGAGGGAATCATGCCGGCAATAAAGGTAAGGAACATACTGATAAGAACCAGGGCAACTCCGCCAAAGATCGGAAGCTTTGCGATACCGTCAACATCCGTAAGCCCCTTTATTATCTTGCATATCGGGATGTTAAGAAGCAGTGTTATCAATATACCCAGGAAACCGCTTATAAAGCCTATGGTGATCGATTCGGAGTTGAATACGCGCTTGATATCGCGTTTTGAAGCTCCGATCGCTCTTAGGATACCGATTTCCTTTGTTCTTTCAAGTACCGAAATGTAGGTGATGATACCGATCATTATGCTTGAAACAACCAAGGATATTGAAACAAATGCTATAAGAACATAGGAAACCATGTTTACGATGTTTGAAATCGAGGACATCATGATTCCGACATAATCTGTATATGTTATCTGGTCTGCTTCCTCCTGCTTTTCATTATATTCATCGATGAGCTTCATGAGCTTTTTCTTGTCATCAAAGCTCTTTGCGTAAAGGCTTATCATGCTCGGAGTATCAAGCTCGCAATAGCCGAGTGCCGTCATATTGTCATCATAAGTAGAAGAAGAGTACATGGATGGCATATACTTATCAAACAATGAAGCAACAACCTCAGCCTTCTGCGAAGGAAGATAATTGTCCATCAGATCGGCAAGCTGTTCGTTGGTGTATGTATCAAAGCTTCTTGCGGGATCGAGCATATACATGAGTCCGACAAACTGGGGAAGCATCTGCTCGTACATATCGTTAAATTCCTTGTCGGAATACTGAGCATAGGACTGCTTGATAAGTCCGATAAGCTCTTCGTCGCTAAGAGCAAGCATCTGGTTGATGCTATCCTCTGTAAGAGGCATCCCCTGAATATTGGAAAGAATGCCGCTTGAATCGATTTCTCCGCTTCTTATCTTGCCTACAGCCTGTACAAGAGAGTTGATAAGGAATTCCTGACGTTCCTCACGTGTCTTGTAAGCATCGAGATATTCCTGTGACATCGATTTTAACTGCTCCTCGGAAGGAGTTGAATATATTTTCTTGAAGAGCGAGGCCTTCTCGGCAGTTGTGAGACCGGCAATATATTCGGTGAAAAGAGTAACCTTTTCTTCGGTAGTATACTGTTTTTTGTTCTCGGTTTCAAAAGGAAGACCGGAGAAGATATCGGTATCGGGAGTTTCCTGCTGTTTCTTTACAAGCTCGCTTTCTTTTATCGCTTTGATGTAGGATTCGGTGAGCTCTCTGGTATAGGCGATGGAACCGGGCTGCATTGAGGTGCTTACGGCATCCTCGCGTACTCTTATGATACCGACGATTTTAACCTGTTTTGCCTTAGGTAAAAGCTCTGAGATATATGCTTTGTTGTTTCTCATATCGACATATTTGCCAGTTTCTTCGTCATATTCAAAAAGGTCGGAAGGTATTACGAGCCTGAAGCTCTTGTTGATGATCTCATCATAATCGAGCACGACCTGCTCCGAATCGATCTCGTCTGCAAAATCT
>DFFN01000112.1 GCA_002369525.1 Lachnoclostridium sp. UBA3775
AGAGAGAAACCTGAATTTTTCTTGTTCATAATTTTATTCTCCTTTATTATTTGAATTTTTCGAACTTGCCCTACGCGCCCCTATCACACATCGGGTTCGTCCTGTGTACATTTTTAGGCTGAATTTTCAGCCGATATATCTTAATGCTTTTTTGTCCTTCTGTTTCTTACAACTTTATATTGTGAGAAAGTCAGGCAAATCTGCATTTAGATCAAGATTTTACGGACTAAGACTTACAAATTATCAAGTCCGTCATAAAGTGCAAGCATCGGTCCGAATACTGCTGCGATAACAAGTGCTACCATGCCGGCCATTACGATGGTGATCATGGGCTCGAGCATTGCGAGAAGCTGCTGGGTTGCGAGCTCAACTTCTTCTTCGTAGTATTCAGCCATCTTGGTAAGCATGCCGTCCATGTCACCGGTGCTCTCACCGATCTTTGTCATGTGGATCATCATTGCGGGGAAAACGCCCGAACGACGAAGCGGCTCTGAGAGCGGCATACCTTTTTTAACTTCTTCCTTCGCATCAACGACTGCCATCTTCATGATGATGTTTGACATTGTCTTTGACACGATTTCAAGCGATTCAACGATCGAAAGACCTGCAGATGAAAGTGTTGAAAGTGTTCTTGCAAGTCTTGCGGAACCTGTCTTAACGACGAAGTTCTTTGTAAGAGGACACCAAAGTGTGAACTTACCGAGTAAAACCTTACCTGTCATTGAAGCGGCAAATACCTTCCATGCAATTACCACGAGGATCACAACCGCTGCAATGATGTACCAATACTTCTTGAAGCCGTCAGATACGGCAACAACCGCCATTGTAAGCTTGGGCATCTCAACATCCATATCTTTGAAGATGTTCATGAATGTGGGGATAACCTTTACAAGAAGAAGGATGATTACCGCGATCATTACGATGAATACGATTGCGGGATAGGTCAGGGCCTTCTTGATCGTGTTCTTTAACTGTGTGTCTTTCTCGAACTGGGTTCCCATTCTCGTAAGGGAGGTTTCAAGGGAACCGGACGCCTCACCTGCACGCACCATTGATACGAGCATCGGAGGGTAGATGTCCCTTCTCATTGCCATTGCGTTTCCAAGGGATTCGCCTCGTTCGATATTTACCTTTGTTTCGCTGATTGCCTTTGCAAACTGCTTGTTTTCTGTCTGCTCGGCAAGCATTCCGAGTGCCTCTACCGCAGGAACACCTGCTGTCAGGATACTTGCGAACTGGTTACAGAAGAGCGCCAGATCTTTATCGCTTGTTTTCTTACCACCGATCGTTACTTCCTGGTTGAAAACGCTGGCTTCCTGAACCTTTAAGGGTGTAAGTCCTTCGGCTTTAAGAGCTGCCATAGCTCTGTCAACAGATACGGCATCGATCGTTCCGCGTTTCGATTTACCTGTCTTATCTATGGCATTATATGCATATGCTGCCACCGGATTTCCTCCTTTTTTGCTTTATTTATTTAGCTTACTGTCTGAAGCTGAGTCTCTTCTCCATGTTCGGAACGTCCTGAGCGTAGTTGATACAGTTCTCAGCCGAGATCAGACCGCCGATATAGAGATTGTAGAGAGAGTCATCCATTGTGATCATACCCTGCTTCTTGGAGGTCTGCATCGTTGAAGGAATCTGGAAAGCCTTACCTTCACGGATCAGAGCTCTGATAGCGGGTGAACCGAGCATTACTTCGAAAGCGGCAACTCGGCCTTTTGCATTGTTGATCGGGAGCAGCTGCTGCGAACATACGCACTCGATAACGGATGCGAGCTGTACACGGATCTGCTGCTGCTGGTGAGGCGGGAATACGTCGATCACACGGTTGATGGAATCTGCGGCACCGTTTGTATGGAGTGTCGAGAATACCAGGTGGCCCGTCTCAGCTGCCGTAATGGCTGTCTGGATTGTTTCGTTATCACGCATCTCACCTACGAGGATAACATCGGGATCCTCACGGAGAGCTGCTCTAAGAGCTCCTGTGTAGCTCTTTGTATCATCACCGAGCTCTCGCTGGTTAACGATAGACTTGATGTGACGATGCATGTACTCGACAGGGTCCTCGATAGTGATGATGTGACGTGCATAGGTGTTGTTTATTACGTTGATAAGAGAAGCAAGCGTGGTTGATTTACCCGAACCAGTTGCACCGGTAACAAGTACCAGTCCTCTCTTTCTTGTAATAAGTTCCTGAACCGACATCGGAAGTCCGAGCTCGCGGGGAGCAGGAATCTTGAAGGGCAGGAGTCGCATTACCATTGCGACGGTTCCGCGCTGTCTGAACACGTTAACACGGAAACGGCCTTTACCCTGAAGGGTGTAAGCGAAGTCGATTTCACCGGTCTCTTCCATTATTTCCACGAGACGGGGGTTGTCAGCGTACATCGGAACAATGATGTCAGCGAGCTCTTCGGGGCTCATGATGTGATCATCCTTGTCTGTGAGTTCACCATCGATACGGTAGATTACAGGCTTGCCTGCAGTCATGTGGATATCGGATGCATGTCTCTCTACTGCCATCAGCAGTATTTCGTCAAGTGCGTGATTTGCCATTATATTATATCTCCAATCCTCTTAACTGTCAAATGAAATTCTCATCATTTCTGAATAAGATGTGATTCCGTTTAAAACATGCTTTGTAGCTGCCATACGGAGAGTGTTCATGCCGTTCCTTATCGCTGCTTCCTTGAGCTCGTCGGTGCTTCTTCTCTGGGAGATTATCTGTTTCATCTCGGAGTTGAGCTCCATGATCTCGTAAACACCGATTCGTCCTTTGTAACCGTGGTTGCAAAGAGGACATCCGACCGGTTTGTACATCATGCAGGGCTGGTCAAGCGGAACGCCCATGATTTCTTTTTCTTCTTCCGTTGCTTCAATTTCTTCCTTGCAATTCGGGCAAAGCCTCTTTACAAGTCGCTGGGCGATAACGCCCTTAACGGAGTCAGCTACAAGGTAGCTTTCAATTCCCATATCCTCAAGACGGGAAATCGTCGCTGCAGAGGAGTTGGTGTGGAGGGTACTTACTACGAGGTGGCCCGTGATAGCGGCCTGAACCGCGATCTGTGCAGTCTCGCCGTCTCGGATCTCACCGATCATGATGATGTCCGGATCCTGACGGAGGATTGAACGAAGGGCTGACGCGAAGGTAAGTCCCGCTTTTACGTTTACGTGTACCTGGTTGATACCGTCGATGTTTGCCTCAACGGGGTCCTCAACCGTTATTATGTTAACGTCTTCGGTGTTAAGCTCCGAAAGCGCCGTATACAATGTTGTTGATTTTCCGGAACCTGTGGGTCCTGTTACAAGGATGATTCCGTTCGGGTTTGCCAGGATGTGGTCGAAAACCTTAAGCTCGTCCTCTGCAAAACCGAGGTCTTTCTTATCTCTGTTAAGTGCGGTCTTAAGAGCAAGTCGCATAACGCACTTTTCTCCGTAAACCGTCGGAAGCATCGAAACACGGATATCGTACTCGTTCCTGTCAACCACCTGGGTGATACGGCCGTCCTGAGGTTTTCTCTTTTCGGCGATATCCATTCCGGATATGATCTTTAAACGGGCCGTGATCGCAGGCAGAAGCGAAATATCGTAGCTTATCTGCTCAACGAGCGAACCGTCGATACGGTAACGGATCCTTACTCTGGATTCAAGTGCTTCAATGTGGATATCGGAAGCCCTGAGTCTCGCCGCCTGCTCGATCGTCGTCTTAACGAGGATTACGATAGGCGAGTCTTCGATCTCGTCCTTGGCTTCTTCTTCATTGTTTGCATATTTTTCACCACGTTCTTTTGCGTAGGCATCTGCTGCTGACTGTGCTTCTTCGTTACCGAAGGTTTTGTCTATTGCAAGTGCGATATCGTGGTTTGTTGCGATGTAGGGCTCAACCTGCATTCCCGTTATCATCTCAACGTCATCGAGGGCGGTAAGATCCATCGGGTCGACCATCGCAAGCTTCAGTACGTTTACATCGTATTCGTCAAATCCGAAGGGGAAGATGCCGTGCTTTCTGCAAAGAGAGCCGGTTATCATGTCATTAAGCTCGGGAGGCATTTTCTCTCCCATCAGATTGACCATCTCGATACCGAGCTGGCGCTCGAGAGCATGACAGATTTTTTCTTCCGTCGTGAAGTTCAGCTCAACAAGCATTTCTCCGAGTCGCTTGTTGGTTCCCTTCTTTGCTTCAAAGGCCTGATCGACCTGTTCAGCCGTTACGACATTTTCGGCGATAAGCATGTCACCGAGTCGTTTTCTTTGAAATTGTGCCATTTGAAACCCCTTATATTGAGTTTATTCTTGATGACATTTTATCATGTATTTGCGAACTTTGCAACAACTTTGCACAAAAAAATCAAAAAAAGTTCATTTTTTTGTACATATTCCACGAATTTACAAGATATTGTGGCATGCAAAGCTGTCACCCACTAATTTTTAACATAAAATGACGTGAAACACGTCATTTTTTATGAACGAAATATGAACGATTTATGAACATTTCTCAATTTTCCGGCTCTGTTCCATGTCCTCTGTATGTCCAGTTCTTCTTATCATGTATATCGCCGTGCACGCTCCACCAGTCTCCCGGTATGAACTGGTTGCCGTTGTTCTCGGTAACCCTCCATTTTGTGGAGTAGAAAACAATCGGGTCTCCGGCTTTCTTCGAATCGTCGTTTATGATCTTTCCGGTAAACGGATTCACGGGGTTTTCGATGACATCCTTGACCGCAAGCTGAGGCGCGTCGGCGTTTGTCATCAGTTCTTCCGAGGTCTTAAACTCACCGTTCGAGTTAAAATCCTTCACCATGAGCAGCGCGTTAAGCCACTCAATATCTGCATCGTGGTCCATCAGAAGCTCGGGGAACTGCTCCTGGGAGCTGCCGTGATCGGAAACAAGTATGATCTTCGTGTTATCAAACACGCCCTGCTCTCTCAGGTAATCAAACCATTTTCCGAGCTCGATATAAGCCGCCATATTGACATGATAGGTTGTATAGTGGCCTATCTGTGTCATTTTCATTGTACGGCCGTCTACCGTCCAGCGATCCTTATGGGAATTATCGTAATCCCAGTTGTCGACCTTGTCCGAGATCACATATTCGGGTGTCTGCAGCAGGCAGGGCTCGTGCGTGGCTTCGTTGCCCATCATCAGGAAGCCGCCCCTGTCGCTGTCGTTTATCTCAGTCATGTTCGGCAGATTCTGGAGCACGGAGATCGTGTCCGCAAAATCCTTGTCTATGCCCGTCGCATCATGACCGTTGTTCCTTGTCTGCACATTTGAGCTTACAAGCTCGTTTTCTCCGCCGCCGTATACAAGATCGGCCTCGTTATAAAGCCCGTCCGCATACATATAGCCCTGGATTCCGGCAGGCATTGCTTTCATCAGGCTGTAAAGGAAGAGGTTTCTTTCCCTCATCCTGTTTGCTTTTTTCGTGCTTTCGCCGCCGTCGGAGGTGTAGCGGCCCTTTGTTATGTGTGCAGAAACGCCCGGGCAGTCATCATATATCGATATATCGGGGATCCACTGGTAGCCCGCATAGGACGGATCCGTCACCGTTACATTGAACCCGGCCTTTGCGAATATCATAGGCATAACCTTTAACGCCTCGTTCTGCTTTTTCTCAAGCTTTTCGTCTTTACGCTTGTTCATTTCAAGGGGCGTATATTCATATCCGCCGAACACGCCGGCCGTTGCGAAGTTCGTACCGGTTCCGAAGGTAATGGTGTCGGAATACCAGGTAAAGCCCCTGAACTTTTCCTTAAGCTCCGGTTTTTCGCCGAATATATAGGGCACCATCATGCCCATGCCGCGGTCAAGCATTATGACCACAACGTTCTTTTCTGTTTTTGAAAGCTCGATGACAGGATCCTTTGTATACTGGGTTGCAAGCTTTTTGACAGAACGCATCGAGTGATTCATGGTTATGGTAAAATAGAGGATCACAACCACAACCGCTGCCGTTCCGACATAATATACAAACTTAACTATCTGTTTCCTGATCAGATAGACCACAAGCATTATGATCATCAGGCCGATAACGCAGATGGTATTTGTCCTCAGCGCCTTCTTTCCGATCTCCCATTCCGAGCTGTAAACGAGGAAGGAATTGATCGTGCCGAGGCCCGCATTGAAGGTTCCCCAGTTAAACGCTGCCATGCCCGCGAGCAGCCAGACCGCGCAGGAGAAGATCTTTTTCATGCGCTCGCCGGCGAGGGCATAGAACACGCCGAACCATACTATGAAAAGGCCGGAAGCCACCGCAAAGGATACCAGAAGATATACGAAGGGGCTTCTGTAATGCCACAGGTCAACAAACTCCTGGGGTGAAGAAGCAACGATATCTATCGGTATGAAAAGCCCGATGAAAAGCGCAAGAAGCACGCAGCCCCAGCGGAAAAGCGAGGTCGGAGCCGGCTCGGGCGGAGTCTTTTTCTTTGTTTTTTGGGATTTTGAAACCGCTTCTGATGCGGTTAAATCCGGTGCGGCTGTTTCAGAGCTTGTCAGATCTGCTGTCCGGAGTTCTGCAGGTATTTCCTCTGTCAAAGGCACTTCCTCTTCCGTCAATTCTTCCTGTCCGGCAGCTTTGCTCTTCTTCAGTGCTCCCGCGATTTTATATGCGATATTCTTGAACAGTGAGAAAATATTGTTAAGCGTCCAGTAGAAAACCAGACCTGCGGGTGATTTATATAGGAAGAAAAGGAAAATAAGCGCCATGCCGTAGAGCTGTATCTTGCTCTTTAATGCCATGCCGTGGGTATAGACCGCACCCGAAATGATGTTGATTAACGTCATCAGTATCGGAAGCGCATTTAAAGTAAGCCCGCCGATGACAAGAAGCTTATCGGGCGCGCCGAGATCCTTTATCGGTCCGAACTTAACGCCTTTTAAGATTTCAAGACCTGACAGGAAATTATAGGCTGCAATAAAAAACGGGATTTCAAGGAAAAGCGACATGGAACCGCGAAGGGCATCCGTCGGCTTGTAATTATTCTGGCGATAGTATTCCTGCAGCATCAGGAACCTTTCCTCGCCCTTAAATGCGGATTTGATATGTTTTATGCCGGGAGCAAGCCTCTTATCAGTATCCGACTGCTCCTCCTGCAGTTTATCGGCTCTGCGGTAGAGAGGGAGGACCAGAAAATTCATGGCCAGACTCAGCATGAGTATGGAAACGCCCGGATTCTTGTGCGAAAAATGCATGGCCGCAACAAAAATATGCTCAAAAAAGAGTTCGAGCGGCTTGATTGTCAGTGCATATAGCAACTTGGTAAAAAGCATGATGGCTCCTCCTCCCAAAACGAAATTATTATAGTACACTTTAGGGCAAAAAGCAAGCCCGAAAATCAGCTTTGGGATTTTCGGGCCTTACAGAACTTAATTTAATTATCAGGATCTAATTCTTTTCATCTTCCTTGTCAAACGATGGCCGGTCAACCAACGTTTTCTTTGCGATAAAGAGCGCGACAAGCATCATGACGATCGCAAAAGGAAGGGACAGATGCAGATATGCTTTCGGGAGCAAGGCCGTAAACAGATAGCTGATGAAGCTTACAAGGGCTGCCGTCAGTGCATACGGAAGCTGGGTCTCAACATGCGTCACATGTTCGCATCTTGCTCCTGCCGAGGCCATGATCGTCGTATCGGAAATCGGTGAGCAGTGGTCGCCGCAGACTGCACCGGCCATGCATGCCGATACGCAGACAACGCCCACGGGGTCGTCCACCGGGAATACTCCGAGCGTGATCGGGATAAGGATACCAAAGGTTCCCCACGACGTTCCCGTCGCAAACGAAAGGAAGCAAGCAATGAGGAAAATGATAGCCGGAAGCAATCTTGCAAAACCGCCGGCGGATTCCTTGACAAGCTCTTCGACGAAAAGCTTTGCGCCGAGGGAATCGGTCATTGTCTTTAAAGTCCATGCAAAGGTCAGGATGAGGATCGCGGGTACCATGGCCCTGAAGCCCTCGGGAATCGAATTCATTATCGTTCTGAACGGAAGCACGCGGCGGATCAGGTAATATATGATGGTTATGATAAGCGTCACAGCCGAGCCGAGCATCAGTCCGACCGAAGCGTCTGAATTTGAAAATGCATCGACAAAATTCTCACCCTTAAAGAAGCCGCCCGAGTAGATCATTCCGATCACACAGGAAACTATCAGCACTGCAATGGGTAAAACAAGGTCGATGACCTTGCCCTTTGGATTTGCTTTTTCCTCAGCTTCATCCGCAAGGCTCTGCATGCCCGAGAAGATGTCTCCCTTTTCCTTGGCATTTTTCTCGTGCTTCGCCATCGGGCCGAAGTCCATGTTGGTGAGCGCCATGGTTATCATCATGACAATCGTCAGGATCGCATAGAAGTTAAAGGGTATTGCCTTAATGAAAAGCGAAAGGCCGTTGCCGTCGTCAACGTAGCTCGATACTGCCGCTGCCCATGATGAAACGGGAGCTATGATGCAGACGGGAGCCGCCGTTGCGTCGATGAGATATGCAAGCTTTGCACGGCTTACATTGTGTCCGTCGGTAACGGGACGCATTACGGAGCCCACTGTGAGGCAGTTAAAATAGTCATCGATGAAGATCAGCACGCCGAGAGCAATCGTTGCAAGCTGCGCTCCGATCCTGGTCTTTATGTGCCCGCTTGCCCAGCGTCCGAAAGCCGCCGAACCGCCGGCCTTGTTCATCATCGCAACCAAAGAACCGAGTATCACAAGGAATACCAGTATTCCGACATTATAAGGGTCCGCAAGGTTTTTGACAATACCGTCGTTAAAAACATGTGTCAGCGTCTTTTCGAAATTGCCGCCGCTCCACAGAATTCCGCCGACAAGTATGCCGATGAAAAGCGAGGAATAAACCTCTTTCGTCAGAAGCGCAAGTCCGATCGCGATCACCGGCGGAAGCAGAGCCCACGCGGTTTTATAGAAGGTCTTGCAGGCCTTTACCGCCTCATCCTCTCCTTCCGCGAAGGCGAGTGAGGTAAGAAGAAGCATCACAAATGCGGTGATCAGCAAAAAACAGATTCTCTTTTTCCTGTTCATGACAATTATCCTTTCAGCCGTCAAGGCAGTATAAACACAGCTGTGTGAATTTTATAACATTTTATCAAAAAAAGCAAGACCTACTCCACTTTAGTCCAATTATTTTTATCAAATATATTGTCATGTACATTATAATAAGTTTTTTGTGAATCAGTAGGAATTCCTTCTGTAATAACATCATATACAGCCTCATTTCTGTTTGAGCTATCTATTATTTTCCCTGTAAAAGGATTCCTTGGCTCATCAATTATTTTCTCAGTTGCCAACCATAAAACATCGGCATTACACATAAACATATTATCTACACGAAATCCTTTGCTTTCAAAATCTTTCACTAGCAAAAGGCAATTATATTGTTCCACATCAAGTCCATCATCTGTAATCAGTTCATCAAATTGTTCAAGACCGAACCCATGATCCGATGTTATTATTATTCTAGTATTGTCATACACATCACATTTCTTTAGATAATCAAGCCACTTTCCCACTAAAATAATAGACGCTGCATTAGCATGATAATGAGAATACTGCCAATATTTATCCATTTTCATAATCCTATTATCTACAACATGTGCTTTTTTTACATCAAACCCGGAATTATCAATTATCTCCTCCATTGTGTAATCCGGAAGTTGAAGTTCAGATGGTGCATGCGGAAGCTCGTTGGTAAATATAAATATATTATTGTCCTCCGTTTCACTTATTCCTGTCATGTTATTAAGATTATCAAGCATATAATAGTCACTTGCCCCTTCATGCCCTGTTGCTGCTGCGAAAGAAACATTAAAATATGCACCCTCATCATACAAAAAATTCTGAGCAAATATAGGAGCAGCTTTCATAAGAACATAAGATATCATATTCGTTTTTTTTATTTTTGATATATTATCATAATCAAGATACGCATATTTATCTTTCAAATCATAACTTGTTATTTGCGGGAATTCGTCAAATATTGAAAGTTCATTATAAATACCCGGAAATGGAAGATTCGAAAGAATAACATTATAACCATTTTCTGCAAACATTATCGGCATCACTTTCATTGCCTGTATTCGTCTCTCTTTATAATCCATTTTGCTTTTTTCATTTTCACGTGGAGTATATTCGTATCCTCCAAATATAGAAGGAGAGCCTACATTAGTACCTCCCCCTAATGAAACTGTGTTGGGATAAAAAGTAAATCCATCATAACTCTCAGCCAATTCCGGTTTTTCATCAAAAATGTATGGTATATAAGCTCCAATTGCCCTATCAAGCATTAAAACAACAACATTTTTCCCATTTTTGCTAAACGTAAACACCCTATCATTGTCTGTATTCCCTTTCTCCGATATACTATCCGAATAACTTTGTATCCCCCTGACCGTTTTAATCATATTATTACCAGAAACAACCACCATGCTCAATGTAATAACAACAATAGGCACTAATAATTTATTGGCACATTTTACCACAATTACCATTATCAATGATATACTGATGGCAAAAGCCACTATACTACTAAGAATATATTGCCATTTTACATTATATCCCCTGTCAAATCTAAAGATTGGATTTACAACTCCTAGATTTGTCTTAAAAATGAAAAAATCCAGGATAATAACAAAATACGCTGTAATGAGTGCTTTTTCGAAACCTTTCCTTTTCTCTTTCTTCATGAGTCCGCATACAACATTACCCCATACTATAAATACACCTCCAAAAATGCAGAGGCAATAAACAGTAACATCCCACAGGCTCTTTAAGTTATAGCCAAAAATTTCAGATGGAGAAGAAGAAAAAATAGTATATGGTATATACAAAGCCATTAAAATCACAAGTGCCACTTCTATACAAAATAGTCTCTTCAAACTGAAATCTTTAAAAGTTTCTTCTTTATGTTCTTCTTTATCTCCGCTCTGAACACTTTTTTCCTGTAACTTGTCAGCTTTTTTCTTCATAATTTCAGATATAATTATCGGCAAAAAATAAATATACAAGCATATAAGCGAAGTAATTGTATATGTCGCAGATGTTTGAGGGGCAGACATAACAATAACAGCCTCAATCATATAATAAGTAAAAAGAATCATTCCTAGAAGATACATGACTACAGCCAGGAATTTCATCACCCTTTTCGAATTACCCGTCCTTATAACAATGTTTTTTATCAGCGAAAATATGTTATTGAAAGTCCAGTACAATACCAACGCGGCGTTAGAATTATAAAGAATCACCAGAAAAACAAGCGGAAGCACAAAAATCTGCCATTTTTCTTTCCACTTCATACCATTTGAATATATTATTCCCGCCACAAGATTAACCAGGGTCATTATAATAGGAAGCGCATTTATCTTTAAATTGCCAAATCTAATCCATCCATCTGGTTTTATAAACAATACATTATAAATACCCTGAACATTTGACAAATAATTATAGGCTGCGATAAAAAACGGTATCTGCAGAAGAAGGGAAAGAGAACCTTTGATGGAGTACAAAGGCTTATATGACTGTTCCCGGTAGTACTCCTGAATCATATAATACCTTTCTTCTCCCCTGAAGGTTGCCTTTATATGTTTCAGGTACTTTTCCATCCGCCTGCGGCGTTCCCTGTCTTCTTTTTGATATGTATCGGCCCGGTTATACATCGGCAACGTGATAAAGCTGACCACCAGGCTCAGTCCCAACAAAGAATAAAGAGGATTGCTGGTAAGCCTGTAAATTGCCACAAAAACATACTTATAAAGTATTTCAAGCGGTCCGATAACTAAATTGTACAGACAATCAAACATTCTCATTCCTCAAAACATTTCTTCTAAAACGTAGTGATAAAATCCCGTCCGTCACTTCTTCACCGGCTCGATTTTCTTCCTTGCTTTTCCAAACTCTTCGGTAATGGCTTTTTTAACTTCCAAGTTTCGGAGCGGTTTTCTTTGTTTTCTGTGCCTTCGGAACAGCTTCATCCAAAAAGGCATCTCCCAACGTTTTCACATATGCAGCCGCTTTCTTAAGGCTCATGCAATCCTTCCTTGCAATATTTCTTGTGACCCTGGGGAAAATCTTTTTAAAGCCTTCTGTCTTCTTTAATGCCTCGACTGCCTTTTCCATGTTGCCGGAATTGTCAAATTCAAGCTTTTCATATTTTTCAAGCTTCTTTCCGGCTTCCTTGTTATTTGACGATTTTTTCTTGGCATCACAGCACCTCCCATACGGTTTTTCTCATTTTAACACCGGGAGCGCACCAAATATGCACCATCCCTTATTATCCGGCGAATATTTTTTCATAGAACCTGGAAAATATAAAATTTGAGATAATAGCTTTCATCGGCCGCCCAGAGTATGGGATGGTCCGGAGACTGGGTACGGAATTCAACCTGGCGGAGCCTTCTATGTACATTCTTTGCCGCCTCGCCTATGGTTTTTGCAAAAAGCTCCGGATCCATGAAGTGCGAGCAGGAGCAGGTTGCGAGAAAACCGCCGGGCTTTACAAGCTTCATGCCGCGGAGATTTATCTCCCTGTAGCCTTTTATTGCGTTTTTCACAGAATTACGGGACTTTGTAAATGCAGGCGGATCAAGTATCACAAGGTCATATTTTTCTCCCGCCGCCTCAAGCTCCGGAAGAAGCTCAAAAACATCGCGGCAGATGAATTTTACCCTGTCAGAAAGCCCGTTGAGCGCTGCATTTTCTCTTGCCTGCTCTACGGCAAGCTCCGACGCATCGACCCCTGTAACCTCCTTAGCACCTGCAATACCTGCATTAAGTGCAAAGGAACCCGTATGGGTAAAGCAGTCAAGGACCCTCGCGCCCTTTGCTAGTTTATGTATTGCAAGGCGGTTATATTTCTGGTCAAGGAAAAAGCCGGTCTTCTGTCCGTCCTTTACGTCAACCATATATTTCACGCCGTTTTCAACTATCTGTACCTTTGTGTCAAACTCCGGTCCGATGAAGCCTTTAAAGACTTCCATGCCCTCAAGATTTCTTACCCTGGCATCGCTTCTTTCATAAACGCCGCGGATGACCACACCGTCTTCCGACAAGATTTCCTTCAAAAGCCTGATGATATCCGGCTTCAACCTGTCGATACCAAGCGCCAGGGATTCCACCACCAGCACATCCTCGAACTTGTCGATAACGATGCCGGGCAGGAAATCCGCCTCGCCGAACACAAGACGGCAGGAAGAGGTATCTACCACCTTTTTGCGGTACTCCCAGGCATTTTTCAGGCGGTTTTTAAGAAACTCTTCATCAATTATCTCATCTGCATTTCTCGTCAGCATCCTGACCGTGATCTTCGAATTCGTGTTTATGAATCCTTTTCCCATGTGATAACCGTCAAAATCATTGACAAGCACGATGTCGCCGTTTTCAAAACGTCCGAGCACGCTTGCTATTTCATTGTCATATATCCATGCGCCGCCCGCCTTTATCGTGCGGCCCTCGCCCTTTTTCAGGCTTACGACAGCTGTTTCTTTTTTTTCCATTTGTTCCACCTTTTCCGATCTTTATATGTTAAGCATCTTGATTTGCGACCCGTAAACCGGGCATTGCGTCCACCATCTATTTCCGGAAGCTTACCTCATCTTCGTCAAGGCCGATGTCGTTAAAACAGGCACATAAAGCACATCGTCGATTTTAGTAAGTATTTCAGTTTATTTTATCACATCAGGCAGGTTTTGTTCAAGGAAAGAATTTATTTAAGGATTGTTTAATAATTCACGTGCTATAATCCGGCCATAAAGAACGAAAATACACCTACGACACTAAAAGACAAGGAGTCCAAACATGTTTTTCAACATTCTGAAAAAAGACTTAAAACGCGGCAGGACGATGAACACCATAATCCTTTTATTCATCATCCTCTCGGTCACCTTCATCGCCGGCAGCGTAAACAGCATTGTCTCGGTAACAAGCTCACTGGACAATTACTTTGAAAAGGCCGGTGTTCCCGAACTGGTCGGCGGAACCATGGACAAGGCTCAGGCCTTTGATCTTACGGAACTTCTTAAGGACGATGCCGGACTTTACACCGGCATAGATTATGAAGATTTAATATTGATCGACGGCAACATGGTTTCCCGCGAAAACGGTGAAGTCATCGATCTGTTAAGCACCGTAATCGCCTGTCCCTTCGGAAGCACCAAAACAAAATACTTTGACAAAGACAATAATGAGCTTACAGAGGTAGGGCGAGGCGAAATCTATACAGTCAAAAAAATGCTTGACGAGACAGGCCTTAAGGTCGGCGACACGATAATTATCAAGGTCGGCGACAGCAGTACCGCTCTTAAGATAAAAGGCACCGTGAAAGACGCAGTCCTCGGCTCGGCGCTTATGGGAAACAGCCGAATGCTCTTAAACGATGAGGATGCGGCCGGCATTTACGAAGAATCCAAAAAACTCGGCTGGACCGGAAAAATGTACATGTTCCATACCGATCATGCGAAGGAGCTTGAGAGCAGATTAAACGAGCTTGACGTAAGCTTTATGTTCCTCGGCACCCGCGAATTCATCAAATCCTCCTATATCATGGATATGGTTGTGGCGATACTTCTTCTTGTGGTCAGCGCGATACTTATCATCGTGGCGCTTATCGTGCTCCGCTTCACCATAAGCTTTACAATGTCTTCCGAATTCCGCGAGATCGGCGTCATGAAGGCTATCGGCATCGGCGACTTAAAGATACGTCTCCTCTACCTTGCCAAATATCTTGCGATCTCCCTTGCCGGAGCAGTCATCGGAACCTTCTTAAGCTTCCCCTTCGGGAAGCTGATGACAAACGTTTCGGGGACTTCGATACTTATAGAGTCTGACAACGGCGTTCTGACCAGCATACTCTGCGCGATAGGCGTTGTGCTGGTGATCATGCTCTTCGGTCTGCTCTGCACAAGGAAAGCCAACAAGCTCTCGCCTGTCGATGCGATCAGAAACGGACAGACCGGCGAGCGTTACAAAAAGAAAGGCTTTTTGCATCTTTCAAAGAGCAGGCTCGGAGCCACGACCTTCATGGCAGGAAACGATGTCCTTTCCGCTCCGAAGAGATTTCTGATAATCATAGTGGTTTTTGCACTGTCAATACTTCCGATACAGTTTCTTGACATCGTCGCAAGCTCCCTCGGTACAAAGGAAATGCTCACAAACCTCGGCTGTCTTCCTTCCGATGCCGTATTTATCATAACCGATTCCGACTATACGTTTACCACCGACGGAAGCGGCCATGAAAAGCTCGTAAAACAGATAGAGGATATAGAAAAGAGACTGAAAAACAACGGCATGCCCGGCAGGGTCTATACGGAGATCATGCTGGCATCCAAACAGGAATTTAACGGAAAAACCACCAAGGTACTTGCGGTACAGGGTGTCAACAACCGCTCTGACGAGCATAAATACACCAGGGGCAGCGCTCCGAAAAACAAAAACGAAGTTGCGATAATGCCCGGCACCGCAAAAAGCCTCGGCGCAGATATCGGCGACACGATAAAGGTGAGCATCGGCAAGGACAGTTACGAGCTGATCATCACAGGCTTTTTCGAAGCCATGCTAAACAAAGGCGACGGCATCAGGATACACGAAGATCTTTATGCGGACTACAATTACGCAAACGGTTCCTTCGGAATGCAGCTCGACTTCGACGATCATCCGGGCGAAAAGGAAGTAAAGAAAAGACTTGAAAAGCTTGAAGATATCATTCCGGAAGGCAGCCAGTTCGTTACCGGTGCAGAGCAGGCCGAAAGCATCACCTCGGTCGGTCCGATGTTCACATCGATCAAAAAGATTTTCCTGATCCTTTCGATAGCGATAGTCATCATGGTCGCAGTGCTCATGGAACGCTCCATGGTCATCAAGGAAACCGCCGAGATCGCAACTCTCAAGGCCATCGGCTTTACGGACGGAAAAGTGGTAACCTGGCACGCGAAGCGCTTCATAATCACCGCAGTCATCTCGGCTGCCATCGCAGGCCTTTTGGCCCTTCCGATCTCAAAGCTTTGCGCAGACCCTATATTTTCCTTCATGGGCGTAAAGCAGGGTGTTAAATACTCATTCAATGTACCGAGAGTATGCATCTTCTATCCTGTACTTGTAATGTGCTTCATGACGATAAGCATATGGATCACGGCATCATACACAAGAAAGATCACAGCCCAGGAAACAAGCTGCACGGAATAATATCACCAAAGATAAGTCACAAAACATCAAAAGGAGTAAACCGATATGTCAAAAACTATTCTTAAGGTAACAGACCTCTGCAAAACATATATCACCAACAAGCGTCAGAACAACGCTTTGAAAAACGTAAGCTTTGAAGTTAAGGAAGGCGAAATGGTCGCTATCATGGGGCCCTCGGGTTCCGGAAAATCCACTCTTTTATACACCGCATCGGGCATGGACGAGGCCACCTCGGGAGAAGTGATGCTCGATAACGAAAACATCGCAGCACTTCCAAAGAAAAAGCTCGCCGAGGTGAGGCTTACAAAGATGGGCTTCATCTTCCAGCAGATGCATATGCTTAAAAACCTTAACCTCCTTGACAACATCATCCTTCCCGCAACCGAGGTGAAGGACAACAAAAAAAGCCGCAGGGAAATCACCGAGCGCGGCGAGGAGCTCATGAGGGAAATGGGCATAATCGAGGTTGCGAACAACGATATCAATGAGGTATCCGGCGGCCAGCTGCAGCGCGCCTGCATATGCCGCAGCATGATAAACGATCCGAAGATCATCTTTGCGGACGAGCCCACCGGTGCTCTTAACCGCTCATCCTCGGACGAGGTAATGGAGCTTCTAAACGGGCTCAACCGCGAGGGTACCACGATCATGATGGTAACCCACGACGCAAGAGTGGCTGCAAAGTGCTCGCGCGTTATGTTCATTGTTGACGGCGAGATCAAAGGCGAAAAAGAGCTCGGAGCCTGCACCGAGGACAGCAACATACGCGACAGGGAAAGAACACTCAACAACTGGCTGATGGAAATGGGATGGTAAACGTGAAAAGAAAGCATTGCCATTAACGGCAAATAATGATATAATTTTTCCATACCCCTATGGGAGGAAAAACCGCAAATGATAGACATACTGATAACCGAAGACAACAAAGAACTTTCCACGCTCATGTCTGACTTTCTGCGTGCCGAAGGGTACGTCGTAAGTGTTGCGGATTCAGGCGAAAAGGCTGTCTCCCTGTTTGAAAGATACGGTGCAAAGCTTGTGCTGCTCGATGTTATGCTGCCCGGAATGGACGGTTTTGCGGTATGCGAAAGGATACGTAAAATAAGCGATGCGCCCATATTCATTCTCAGTGCAAAAGGCGGAAAAACCGACAAATTAAGCGGACTTACCCTCGGAGCCGACGATTACATGGAGAAGCCCTTCGACATCGACATACTGCTTGCAAAAATTGCCGGGCTTTTTAAGCGCCGCTACTCTCTTTGCGAGATTACAAGCGGCAATTTAAGGCTTAACAAAGCCGAGAAGCTGGCATATAAAGACAACGTCCTGCTTGAAATGACAGGCAAGGAATTCGAGCTTTTACAGCTTTTGGTCGAAAACCCCGGAAAAACTCTCACAAAGGAATACCTTTTCAACACAATATGGGGCAGCGATTCCGAGTCGGAATCACAGACTCTTACAGTCCATATAAGATGGCTGCGCGAAAAGATAGAAGAAAACCCCAAAAAGCCTGAAAGAATACAGACTGTCTGGGGCGTGGGGTATAAATTCGTATGAAACGTTTTAATCTTCTGTTCATTTCAAGCCTTATTATGATCGCGGTGGTTTTTGTCACCGCGAATCTTGTCATGCGCTCAGAAAACAATGAGTCCGGCAGGCCCTACCGTGTCGAGATAAACCGTCTTGAGAACGATATGTTTGAAGGCAAGGAAACCGATGTTTCTTCATGCAGTTATGTCACAGCCGTGGTAAGATTCGACGGTCAGGATGATTTTTATTCCTCCAACAGTGACTATGTGATAAAGGATATCGGAGGAACTCTTTACCGTTTTGATTACAGCGGAAGCAAATCCGCCGACCGGAAAAGAATTATTTCAGTCAATATAATAATTGCGGTTCTCGGCATTTTCATCGTCTGCCTTCTGCTCTATATCAGAAAAAGAATACTGCTGCCCTTCAACAAATTTTCGTCCGTTCCCTATGATCTTTCAAAGGGCAAGCTGACAGATCCCCTCGAAGAAAACAAAAGCAGATATTTCGGTAAATTCGTCTGGGGCGTTAATATGCTCAGAGAAAATATGCTCGAACAGAAGGAACAGGAGCTCAGGCTTCTTTCCGAAAGGCAGACTCTCATTCTTTCAATCTCACATGATATCAAAACTCCTCTTTCCGCCATCAAGCTTTACTCCAAAGCCATGTCAAAGGGGCTTTATACCGACAGGGACAAGCTCATCGAGGTGGCAAAAAGCATAGACAAGAATGCCGATGACATCGAAAAATTCGTCAACGACCTGACCAGGTCCGCAAGCGGCGATTTCATGGAGCTTGAAGTTGACATGGGCGAGGTCTATCTTTCACAGATATTAAACGAGATCATCAGGCACTATACACCGGTACTTAATGAGCGTCATACCGATTTCTCAACCGATAAATATATCGACTGCCTGCTTGGCTGCGATAAGGAGCGAAGCATTGAGGTGCTTAAAAACCTGATGGACAATGCAGTCAAATACGGCGACGGGAAATATATCAGGATCGGTATTTCCGAGGAAGACGGCTGCAGGCTTGTCTGCGTTGCCAACAGCGGCTGCAGCCTGCCCGCAAACGAAATGCTCCACATTTTCGACAGCTTCTGGCGCGGCTCCAATGCCGGCAAAAAAGGCGGAAGCGGTCTCGGTCTTTACATCTGCAAGCAGCTGATGCTAAAGATGAACGGTGACATCTTCGCCGAGCAGGCGGACGGAGAAATGAGGATTACGGCAGTGTTTCCGAAGGCGTAGTACTGTACGGCCGTTTATTACATGAAGATATTAATTAAGAACATAAGGATATAGGAATATGAAAAAATACTCAAACAAAATACTTACTGCAGGCATTCTGTTTGCTTTCTGCTGCCTCTTATTCATTTCTCTGTCTGTAAACACCAGGGCTTCCGGTCCCGATTATATCACCTCAAGATCCGAGCTTATGAAGGCTCTTTCCGGCAAGGACAAGACCATTTATGTCGGAGATATTGATTTTGACGAAAACGACAGCAGTATTACCATAAGCCGAAGCGTAAAGATTGTAGGAAAGAAAGATTCTTCTGTTTTAAAGCATGCGCATTTCAAGGTTGCCGGATCAGAGCTTGAAAGCGAACTTATCAGCATAAGCTTTGAAAATATCATATTTGACGGCGCTTATGAAATGCCTGCGGGAGATCCGTCCCTTTGTGCTTCTTTTGCCGATTTTCACGGTGACCGCAGTGACAAGGGCGGCTTTGACATAAGGGGTTTTATCGATATAACCTTTGAAAAATGCACATTTAAAAATTATTGCAAGAACTACGGTGCCGCAATGTTTCTAAATTATACCGACGGGAACAAGGATCTCGGCACCCGTGCAAGCCTGGATATATCCGACTGTATTTTTGAAGAAAACATATGTGAGCGCGGAGTTTTATGGTGCAACGGCAAAAACACGAAATTAAAGATAAGCAATACTAACTTCAGGGAAAATACAAGTTATACAAGCATAATTGTGCTCGGCGGAATTAAAGGGAGCATTGATGACCTGATAGTCCAGAATACAAATCATGTTGTCTTTGCAAAAAAGAACAGTTTTCCTCAAGGCGGCGGTGCTCTTGCCCTTATAAATTCAGAAGCAGTGATCAAAAACTCAGTTTTTCACGGAAATCACGCTCCTTATGGCGGCGGATTGCTGATAACCTCTTCAAAAGCTACGCTTGCAAACTGCATAATAAGAAATAACAGCGCAGACGAGTACGGCGGCGGACTGTTGCTTCACAGTTCCGAGGATGCGCCGGTATATATTACAAACTGCGTAATAAGAAATAACAATGCTCCCGTTGAGGGTGCCGTTTACGTGCTGCCGGCAGACCAGATCGGTGCCGGAATTCCAACAGGAACAGTTGAATTCAGCTTCTGCGATTTCGAAAACAATAAATCTGACGACGATGAACACCTGATTTTCCATCCCGTTATGTTTGAAAACGAAAGCACAACTGTGGGGCATGACGGAAAAATTGATTTTATAGCCTGCCGCATTAAAGACGAAAAGCCTTCTTCGCTTCTTAAAGACGGAGAGAATTATAATATTATAAATTCCGATAAAAAAGGAGATGCTGTTCCGAAGAAAATCATAACAAGCGTTGCCGATTCCTATTACAAAGGTAAAATATCAAAAATGTATGCCGGCTATAATGAAAAGGCCGGAAAAAAGACGAACGGTATGTCCGCCGGAAAGAAAAAAGCACTCTTCATAGTGCTTATTACGCTTGTTCTTATAACTCTTTTTGGAAAAATCATCTATGTGCTTACCATAGGAAGAAAAAAGAAGAAAAAAGCATTGATAAATCCGGAAAAAAGCATACAAAGCAAAATACCTGAAATCAAAGAGCCCGAAACACAAGAAGTGCTCCTTCAAAGACTTGCCTCCGAAAGAGCACTTACAGGCCGTGAAATTGATGTGCTTCGTGAATATATGACCGGAAAGACCCGTACCGAAATCGCCGAAGCACTGTTTATTTCGGAATCCACAGTTAAAAATCATATATCTTCCATCTTCTCAAAACTGGGCGTGAAAAGCAGGAAGGAACTGCAGTCCCTGTTTACGAAAAATCCTTAAGCTTATTTTACTATGCCCACATAAAATACGAGAGCGTTATCCAGCTTAATATCGGTTCCTATGCTCACCTTGATCTCCTGCTCATCCCTGAAATAATGGAATTCGGCAGTATCAAAGGTTGAAGTTATCTGAGGTGCTTCGGTAATCACATCGCCGTATTTACCCAGGTAGGTGTACATAGTTCCGCCGTCGGCATAGCCCACACATTTTTCGAATGCTTTCCCGGCAAGGGCATTTATGTCATCAACCGTAGCATTGCTGCCGTGCTTGATCTGAGCCTTGCTCTTGTATAAGCCCATATACTCAAAGTCACCGATGGCATCCTTGAAATCATCAAAGGAAAAACCGAAGGTTTTCTTCATATTGTCAAGCTTCGTTGCCTCATCGGGAGCATCGACATGCTTTGTTCCGCCGTCTGCATAAGTGATATCGTATGCGATATAATCATCTTCGAAATCCGCAATAGCGTCATCAGTCGTAGTGTATGTTATATAATTGGCTTCAATATCAAAAGATGTTTTATCGGAGCTCCATATCGGCTTCCAATTTCCGCCCTCAAGGTAATTGTTTGCGCTTTCATAGTTGGCGGGATCGTCAAGATAGTAGGTCGTTATGCTGGAAAGACATTTACCGTCTTCATCAAAAGTATATTTCTGCTGATATTTTACGGCATGCCAGGATGTTCTTGCCTGGGCTGTTTCTCCCGGTATCTGTTCCGCACCGGTGACACCGACTATGGCGCCTGAACCGCCGTCCCGATTTGAACTTGAACTTGCCGAATCGGAGCTTTTGCTGCTTGATGAAGCCGCAGATCCGGATGATGAACTCTTGCTGTCTGATGACGAGCTGCCTGAATCGGAACCGCAGCCGATAAGCGTCATGAGCATGACGAAAGTCAGTGCCAATGCAATAATTTTCTTCATAGTATTTCTCCTTGTCAGATTATTTTGCAATACTGCAAGGATAATTGTATGACAATTCCAGGCAAAAATAAATAGGACAAGGAAATGACCTTGTCCTATTTATGTCCTAAATACAGGCGACAACCGGATTTGAACCGGTGATCAAGGTGTTGCAGACCTACGCCTTACCGCTTGGCTATGTCGCCATTTGTTGATAGGAGGGGCCCAAACGAAGTTTGGGAAGAACCTGTTTGCTCTGTGCGAGCGTTTCGCGAAGCGAAATATAAATCGCGAGCACATCCACTTCACGCTCATCGCGTGCGAGTCCAATTTGTCTAATCCAATCGGACTAACTCCCCGAGTAGGGCTCGAACCTACAACAACTCGGTTAACAGCCGAGTGCTCTACCATTGAGCTATCGAGGAAGGTTAATAGGGGAAATATCCCGTACAAACGTGTATATTCTACTACATCCCCGTCTTTTTGTCAAGCGTTATTATAAAAATTACAACTATTACAGGTATTGACAAAAAGCACCCAGTATTTTATAATATAAACCGCTTTATATAAACACATTTATATATTCCTGCGGAGGTTCTATGGCACGCAAAATTACGATATCAAAAGAAATGATTTTGGATGCAGCCCTCAGGCTGCTGATAAGAGAAGGATATTCAAATGTAAACATTAAAACAATAGCCGCCGAGCTTAACTGCTCCACCCAGCCGATTGCCTGGCATTTTGAAAATATGGATGCGATGAGAACCGAACTCGCGGTTTTTGCCGAAAAATATGCCAAAAGCAAAATCGAACCGGCGGCAAACGCTTCAGACTCCTTTTTTAATATGGGCAGGGCATATATCTCGCTTGCGGTAAACGAGCCAAAGCTTTTTTCCTATCTTTATCTCGGAGAACGGCCGATAGCAAAGCCTTTTACGGCGGATACGCTCACAGAAAATGCGGGAGACAGCGAGATGATAAAGATGATGGAAAGGCAGACAGGCCTAAGCTGTGACGAGACCGTAACGTTAGTCAGAAACATAATCATCTATTCTCACGGTCTTGCCACGATGATAGCTACCGGAGTGCTTGATATCGGTGAAAAAGAAGCCATTGAAATGATCCTGGGGCTCGCCGACAGGCTTGTCAGGACAAAATGACACTAAAACCGTGTAAATATAATTAAGAAAGAGAGTAAACATGTCCCGTAAACAGCTTCCTTATCTGCTGCCTGTCCGTTCGCTTATTTTCCTGCTCGTTTTTGTCACGGGCACTTTTATAAGCGGAAAGGATATCGCTCAAATTTCATTCATCTGGTCGATAGTTGCTTCGATCGTCAATATTTTCACATTGATCCTTGTCATATACTGCTCAAAAAGAAGCAGAACCGGTTTTGCGGAACTGATAAACTATGAAAAAGGAAAAACAAAGCCCTCCGAAATCATCCTGATCTCACTGATGATGACAGGCGCCGCAGGGGCTTTTATGATGATTGCCGGGCTTTTATGTTTCGGAACCTTTCCCTATATGGCACCGATGATGATAGAGCCGGTACCTAAAGTTTTTGCATTGATAAATGTTCTGGTTCTGCCGGTTTCCACCGCTCTTGCCGAGGACGGACTTTACCTTGGCTGCGGAGTAAACTGCATCGGCAATAAGAAGGCCGCCATATTCGTTCCGTCTTTCTTCTACGCCCTGCAGCACTGCTTCATTCCGACCATCTTCGATGTCAGATACATCCTTTACAGGTTTTTGTGTTTTCTGCCGCTTACGGTCATACTCTGCTTTTACTATTATAAAAAGCGCAATCCCCTGCCCGTTATGGTCGGGCATGCGGTTCTTGATCTTGCAACGGCCATGCAGATATTTGCGACCTCCTTTGTGCCCGGGCTGTATGAGAAGATGTGCGGGTAAATCCTTTTTCAGTGCTCGATTCCGTTTTGCCGTGTTTTTGATCGCAGCAATTAATTGCCCGTCATAGTTATTTATGTAAAGAATCTTTACACAAAAAACGGCGCAAGATTTCTCTTACGCCGTGGATTTACTCTTTAACTTCATATCAATCTTCCGAAAAATCAAGGTTAAGCCCTCGACCTATTAGTATCGGTCAGCTGCATGCATTACTGCACTTCCACCTCCGACCTATCTACCTCATAGTCTCTAAGGGGTCTTACTCTTACGATGGGAAATCTCATCTTGAGGGGGGCTTCAC
>DFFN01000145.1 GCA_002369525.1 Lachnoclostridium sp. UBA3775
GCAACATAAGAGGTGTTCGGATTTCGTTTAAGATATTTCTCAATTCCCTCGCGTGAATCATCCTTGTCGTTCAACCCGTTCCCGCATCTGATCCAGAGATCGTATGCTGCTTCATAGTCACTGATTGTCATTAGTCTGTAATCTAACATATTATTTCCCTGCTCCTTAAATTTCTATCGTCAATATCTGCGGATGGTTGAAGAATCTCGGCATAAACAGGCTTTCTCTGGCAAGCCCACGGCTGACAACAAGAATACTGCCGTTAGAAAGCTTATAGGTTCCGTCAACATATTTCGCCATAAATCCCTGGTCGGGCGCATAAAGTCCCCTGTTGATTATCGGTATCCGAAACTGTCCCGCATGTGCATGGCCGCTGAGTATCAGGTCAAAATCATACTCCTCATAGACCGATACCTTCTCAGGACGGTGGCTGAGCAGTATCCTGACATGGGATTCCTGCGTCTTTGTGTAAGCTGCATCCAGCTGCTTTTTCCACTCCGCCGTAGTCATATCGGTCGGATCGTCAACTCCGCAGATATCCAGGAACACACCGTTTTTCTCTATGGTTTTACAGTCACCCGCAAGAACGGTCACGCCGATGCTTTCAAGATATTCCTTTATTTCATCCGCACGCCCGCTCCAAAATTCATGATTCCCGGTCACATAAAAGCAGGGATATTTATCTGCAAGGCTCTGAAGCAGCAACTCGGCATTTTTGTCCCCAAGCTTGTCATCGAAGATATCTCCGCCGAGCATGATCATATCCGGTTCTTCCTTTTCAATCTTTGAAATCAGACTTTTCTGTCCTTTGCCGTAATAACAGGAATGCAGGTCGGTAATGAGCACCATCCTGATACCATATGAGCCTTCATCCTTAAGGCTTATTTTGAAGGTTTCCCTGAAAGGCACCCATGACCAGACCGAAAGGCCCAGAAAAACCAACAGTATAATGATAAGTCTCCTGATTTTTTTCTTCTTTTTCTCACCATGTTTCATGTCGAAGCACCTATATTCCAAACAGCGCAGCCGCCTTTAATTTCCGTAAATTATTCTAACACAATGAAGCCCCTCTGCATAGCCCCAAGCAAAAAATAATCGGGACCAAAAATCAGTTGTCCGCCAATAATGAATGTGCTATAATATAAATTGAGTTTTTAAAGATAAGATTAACATGGTTTTATTTTTAAGAAAGGGGTCCGAGAATGATCACTGTCAACATATATTATTCAGGCACAAACGGCAGCGCAAGAAGCTTCGCTGAGGAAATGGAAAAAAGCGGCATCGCAGATAAAATCCGGGCAGAGAAGGGAAATATCCGCTACGAGTATTTCTATCCAAAAAATGACCCGGAAACCGTTCTTCTGATAGATGAGTGGGAAGACCAGGCGGCCATTGACCTGCACCATGCCTCACCGATGATGCAGACCATAACCGAATTGCGTGAAAAATATAAGCTCAGCATGAAAGTTCAAAGATATATTTCGGATGACCTGCCGGAGTCGGATAAAAAGTTTATAGTGAGTTAAGGGGTGCATCCCGCATTTTTACATGGTCCGTCCCCCACTCTGCCTTCACCGGCTACATCAGCTTCTCATCGTAAATTGCCCGCTGCCCGCCGACATATTTCGGACGATGTCTTGCGCAGATTATCGATGCCTCGCCGATTTTTCTTAAGGAGATTCTCATCGGCACGACTACGCCATGCATGTGCATGCCTATCATAGTTCCGCCGATATCAATACCTGCATCGGCTTTGTTCATAATGCTTTCCACCAGAACCGGATCCTTAAACCTGTTATAGCATACCGTCGCAAATGCACCTCCTGCATGATTGGGCTGGGGAATTGCATTAACCTGTTCAAAACCATATTTTTCCATTGCTTCGCGCTCCACTACCAGAGCCCGGTTAAGATGCTCGCAGCACTGAGCAGCAGCAAAAATCCCGTTTTCGTTAAGCACCGGAATGATTCCCTCAAACACTGCCTCTGCCGATTCAATGTTTGTCGCAGTCCCGATCTTGTCTCCCAGTATTTCACTCGAGGAACATCCGATAACAAAAATGTCTCCCGGCTTAAGCCCGGCTCCCTCCAGTATTTCCGTAACTGCCTGACGGCTTTGCCTTTTAATCTCCTCTAAATCCATTTTCTTTCCTTTCCCGGCTGAGCCGTTTAATTTTCCTGTGATTCCGTTTATATAACCTGCCTCATACCGGATATTTATCTGTTGAATTCTTTTGCACCGGCAATGCCATTTAAACTTCTGCCTTTTCAACACTTCCGACTTCCGCTTCAGGGCTTATATTGATTTTTTCAATATATGTAAGCTTTCCGATTTTACAGCCCGGTCCGATAATCACTTCACGGCCGACAACAGACTCCGCCGTAGTATATTCAATATCTATAACATCACCTTCGATGCTTCCGGAAACTGTAAAGCATCCTCCTTTATTGCCTTTAAAAAGCCTTGAAAAAAATCCGGCAGCCAATCCCTTGCGGCGAATATGTATAAAACTTCCGCCTATGGCTTCCGCCGAAGAATCATAATCGAAGGCAGCATCAAATTTTTCGGCATTAATGAGCCCAGCAGCCTCAATCATGCCATGTATAACAGCATTCTCAGCAGAAATATCACCTCCTGCTTTTATTTTTCCGCTTACATTAAGCTCATTTACCATTATACCGCCGGCTTCAAACATGCCTGAAACATTACATCTGTTTCCCTTTACATTACCGCTCACTGTTCCGGATCCCGAAATTGAGGTTTCATCGGCCTCCAGGTTTCCTTTAACCGATCCGCTGCCCGAAATTTTTGTATTTCCGGTACAGCGCAAATTACCCTGCACTTCTCCGGATCCGGAAATGCTGAATTCCGTACATGACACGTTTCCGTTTATTACTCCGCTGCCGCTGATGTGTACTTCCTCGTTATAGTCACCGCCCGGCAGACTGCCGCTTCCTGAAATTACCATTGCTGATCCTCCTGATTCTGTCCGGTAATTAATTTTGTTATATCCTTCCGTTCACCTTTTCCGTCAGAACTAAATACTCCTTTGATATCGGCAATACGATAGGAATGTGTGCCATAAACCGTTTCAATTATGACCACTTTGTTGTTCCGATCTTCACCTGAAAGCTTTGATGCCAGTTCATCCAAAAGAATATCATCCTTAGTTGAAAGAATCCTTTCAACTCGTTCGCAGATCAGGCTTTCCGGAAAAAATGTTTCCTGACCTGTAACGGTGGATTTTTTGATAAACCACTCATCCGGAATCAGTCCTTTGCGTTTCCAACGGTATAAAGAACCATATGAGATCCGGTAGCGTGCCAGCAGATCTTTCTTTGAGATCAGCCTATCCTGATGATCCAAACCGATTCCTCCTTGTCTTAGTTGTATAAAACGAAGATATTCATTGATTGTAACATTGTTGCGTAACATTGTTGCGTTCATGATTATACTGTAACATTGTTACATTGTCAAGTGCTTTTTATAAAATTTTATTATCTTATCTTCGCTACCAGGTTTGTAAGCTCTATTCCGGCAAACCTGTTGGTAAGTTCCTCTGCATTTTCCTTCATTCCGTTCTCTCTCCACCATTCAAATATACCGGTAAAAATACCGATGAGAACCGCTCTCTGACAATCTTCCTCTATCCTTACGGTTTTGTCCTTGTTCGTTATAATTTTAAACATCTCATAGAAAAGTGTATCCTTTCCGGCCAGCTTAAGCTTCCCGACAACCGGACGCAATGCCTCAAATACCTTAAATGCCGCCATCCATTTTTCGCGGGAAGTATTTTTCACGGCATTATCCCATGCTTCATTTGCAGTTAATACAAGGTATTCCAGCAGTATTTCGTCCTTTGAATCATAATTTCTGTAAAATGAAACTCTGCTTACTCCTGCTTTTTGGGTAAGCTCGCTGACACTGATATCATCGTACTGCTTCCTTTCTATAAGCTGCAGCAGTCCTTCCCGGAGGCTTTCCCTTACAATATTGTTTGCTATCTTTCTGGTATCCTTTTCATCCTGAGCTATTTTGATCATACTCTGTCCTTTCTGTTACAAAATACCTGTTTTGTTTCATATGAGTCAATTTCAGCCAAGTGTTTCTTTAGGCTTTAGTCTGATTGACAACGATTTATCAATATGTTACACTTGTATCACTTGAAACAAGTGTAAACCACTTTTCATATTTTGTCAACACTTTTCAGCCACGATTTTTGAAAGGGGAAAAAATGAGCAACAATTATGTTATTGAGACCACGGATCTGATCAAAAGTTATCCTGGAAAAATAGCCGTCAATAAAATGAATGTGCATATGCGAAAAGGCGATATTTACGGACTGATCGGAAAGAACGGAGCAGGCAAAACAAGTCTGATGAAGCTTTTGCTCGGTCTGACACTTCCGACCTCCGGAAAAATCAAACTTCTTAATGATGATAATCCTGACAGGGCAAGGAGGAAAATCGGTTCGCTTATTGAGGAACCCGGTCTTTACAGAAATGAAACCGCCTTTGAGAATCTTAAACGTTTTTCGCTGCTGACAGGAAACAGCGATAAGGAACTGAAATCAATCCTCGAGATGGTAGGCCTGGCCGATACCGGAAAAAAGAATGCAGGTTCATTTTCTCTAGGGATGAGACAGAGACTCGGAATTGCCATCGCACTTTTGGGGCATCCAGAACTTCTCATACTGGACGAACCGATAAACGGACTGGATCCTGCGGGTATTAAGGAGATACGTGACACGATCATTCGTCTGAACAGCGAAGGAGTAAGCCTAATGATATCAAGTCATCTTCTGGATGAACTCGGAAAGATCGCCACCTGCTACGGAATTGTTAACAGCGGTGTACTTGTAGAGGAAATCAGCGCGACTGAACTCAGCAATAAATGCCGCAACGGTATAAAGATAATTACAGATAACGGCAATGAAGCAGAGTTGCTGCTCAAACGAACCTTTCCGTCATTGGTTTTATCGAGAGATGAAAACACCGTCCACATTTCATCCACAGATGTTGACAGCTCGGAATTAAACCGAATTCTCAATAATAATGACATCAGGGTTTATACCGTCTGTGATGAAAGCCTTGATTTTGAAGATTTCTTTATCCAGAGATTATAAAGGGGGATGCCATGAATAAATTGCTAAAATACGAGTTTCATAAATTAAAATCACAAAAAAGTTTCAGAGTATGTTCATTCATTCTGGTACTGCTGCTTCTTCTTTCGGCCATAAGCACAAAGGCGCTTCTCGGAAATAACGAACTTGTGGCAGATCTTGATATTTCGGTTTCGCATACACTTTTGGCCGCCTTAACTTCGGCAAATTTTTCTCTGATAGCAGGAATATTTGTGGTATTGTTTGTATGTGACGATTTTGAACAAAGAACAATCAAAAATATTTTTTCAAGAGGTTATTCCAGAGTAAGTGTTTATGCAGCAAAACTTGTCGCTTGCATATGCGCCGTTACATTCATGTTTATTATCACAATACTATCCTCGCTGATCTTCGGCAATATTTACAGAATGAGCGGAACCTTGGAAAGCAGAGTTATTTTACTGCTTTTGCTGCAGTATCTTTGTCAGCTCGGCTGCATGGTTTTCAATTTCGCATTATCGGCATTTCTGCGAAAAACCGGTTCTGCCATCGCGGCAACCCTTGTGGCTCCGATGCTTATAAATATGGCGCTTGCACTTATCAATTCGCTTTTCCATATAAAAAAGCCGCAGCTTGCAGGCTACTGGATATCCAATTTTCAAACAGAACTGGAGAATCTTTCTACCGGTGACAGCCGTCTGCTTGTATGTGCAGCTCTTTCGCTCATTTATATTACGATATTTGCGGTATTCGGAATTACCTCGGGAAAGAAGACGGAATTTTAAGCGGCACGCTCCGTCTTTCGGTTTTAGCACATTCTAAACAATCGTTTAAGTTTGCCTTGCTGTTTCAGATGTGATCTGATAAAAAAATCCCTGTACCCCGGTTTCCCGGGCTACAGGGTTAATCCATACTGAATCGAATCACCTATTATCGCCATCCACTCCACGGCCACCTGCCTCCTTCACTTGCTGTGTGATTATCTTATCTCATAAATCACTTGCGTTCCCGACATTTCCTGTCTTTATTTGTCCGGATAATACTCATCTTCTTAAGCCTCTTGTCGTAAGCCCGGTCCACCGATACAGGCGATCCGGATTCGCGAAGCTTTTCCGCTAACTGAAGCTGAGTAATCTTATTCTGATAAGGATCATGCTTTATGTAAAATCCCGGATGATATCGGGGTCACTTTTTTCCGGTAAAAGACGAATCCATCCTCAACCTTTATG
>DFFN01000110.1 GCA_002369525.1 Lachnoclostridium sp. UBA3775
TGTGATATAATGGACATGGCATAAAACTCCTTTGGTATTGTTTTTTTCGTCAATTACATTTTACCACAAAAAGGGTTTTTATGCCATTTTCATTTGGCTACAGTATTAAATTTTCAAGGTTCAACCCCACCCAAAGGTGTGGGAAGTTTTAGTTAGTAAAAATAAAGATTTTTGGTGCATTTTTGGTGCGCCTTTTGTTGTATAGTGAACTAAACTAAGGAGCAGAGTAGGTGGGAAATGTTTTATGGGATTCTCACCAAGCAATATTTTGAGGAGTAACTATTAAATCTTTCAAAAGGAGGAACACACTATGCCACCTAAACCGGATTATTTAAAAGAAGGAAAATATGCTAAGTTTATCGCCAGTGCGCAGGCACAAAATGTATATCTGGCCACCCAGATGTATCTGACGGATATGGATCCAAATCAGAAACCGATAATTGATGGCAATTTAGTTGAACTGAATCAGAACTCAACAAAGGTTTCACCGGAAGAAGAGCTTAGCGTTTCGGACGACAGAAAACTTAATTCTGTAGCTGATGAAAAATATGTTGAGACGATCAGAACTAAGCTGAAAACCCTTCATGGTGTTCTTGATCAAAAATCAAAGGATCCCGAACTGAAAATGTTTCAGGGTCAGCTGAATCTGATGAAAACAATGGCAGATACCGAGACAGGCCCGTTTATTGAGGTTATCTGTGATCATCCCTACATTGATTCACTTCTTCATCAGTTCCATACCGGTCCAAGCTTTGGCAGAACTGTCAATGGCAAGGTTTACGGAGTCAAAGAAATGGCCGAACCCGATGCACTGGGTGATACTGTGGATCCTGTAACAGGTCAGGTACAGGAAGGGTATCTTACTGTCATGAATGCTTATTGGAATGATGTTAACGACATGATTTACAATGAGTATGAAAGAAGGGAAATAAACAAGAACCCCAACCCTGAAAAAGAAGCAGAGTATCTTAAAAAGAAGAGCCAGCTGATAGACAAGGTCGTTGCCGGATTTAATAAAATGTCCGATTTTGTTGATGAAAACGGCAATTCAAAGTATGATCCTTTTCTTCAGAACACAATAAACCATGGCGTTGGAAAGGACACCAAGGGAGATGCCCACAACGATAGAAACATTCAGCCTGCAATTGCTTTTATGAAGGGCGAGAAGAAGGCCATTGAAAATGGCTGGGGCATGAATGATCTCGGCATTCTCGGTTCGCTCAGTGAGGTTTCACATGAGCTTGACAAAGAAATCGCAAAAAAGCAGAGGGAGATACAGAAAACCAATTACGAAAAGAGATCCAGCATAATCAAAAAGCGCATAGATGAGGATAAAAAAAGAATTGAGGAATTGAAAAATAATCCTCCGCCTGCAAATGACGCAAAAGCTAAAAAAGATTATGACAGAGATATGGACTCCGCCAGACGTTCACTTGGAATGAACGAAAGGATGTACCAGGGCTCACTTACGCAAAAAGCAAGGGATCTGGCAAGCCTTAAGGAACTGACAGATCTGAATGAGAAATTCTCACCCATAAAAGATGAGCTGATGAATACCAAGGTGAAAAATGTCGCTGACAAAATCAAGCTGACAGACAAGTACATGGATTTTCTAGCCACTGCAACGCAGATAGATAATGCCAATCTTGGCAAAAACATTCAGCATGGTATCAGAGTCAGCAACCAGACCAAACAGTTTGGTTTCAGGAAGAATACCGAAAATATTGTTAATCCGGAAGAGGCAAAGGCAGCAAAAAGAGGTTCCAAGGAATATGAGAAGATTAACCTTTTGGCACAGCTTGATTATGCCTATGCGGATCCTATGCTGGATTCCACGGATGATCCTGAGATTGTAAAGCTGGGGGCTGATACAAGAGGCGATGTTATGAATATCATCACCAATGATGATGCAAAGCAAGGGCTGCCGGAGCCTCTTACCGGCACTATCAAGAGAAACGATGTTCCGAAACTGAAATATGAAATAGAGGATAAGGATATTCCGCTTCTTCGCAAGACACATCAGGATATCAGTGACAAAGCCAAGGAAATATACAGAAATTCCGGTAATGCGGTTCATCAGTTTCCGAATGCCTTTAAGCCATTCTATATGATACCTGATGTTTCCAAAGGAAATTTCAGCGAAGCAGTCGGTGAAGATCTGTTTCTGTTGTCTGCGGCAAGTAATTTCGGCGGTGCAGGCCCTGATATGTTCAGATCAAAAGAGGGACCGAGGGCAGGTAACAGGCTGGAACCCGATGAAATCAGGGACTATCTTCAGGATAACGGCGTGGCAAGACCTATTGAGGAGTTTTTCAAGGGATCAAGGGAAGCGTTTGAGGCAGAATACTACAGACAGAATGCAGAAAAGAGCGGCTGGAACGATAAAAAGGAAAAAGCGTATCTTGCCAAGTTATCTGCTGCTTATGACAAATGTCTTTCAGGCTTTGAAGAACTTAACAAACTGCCGGAAGAACTTCATGTGAAGCCCGAAAAGAACTACTACGGCAATTCCCTGGGACACCTGACAGGCAGGGGCACAGGTGACGAACAGCGTGATGTTGCTGCCAGCATGGGTGGAGTTGAGTGGAGAAGAAAGGCCATAGATCTTGGCTGGGGAAGCAAGGATCTTCAGATGTTTGCGGCACTTGGTGAGTTCGAGGGAAACATAAACAAATTAATATACCAGAGTGAATTTAAAGGTGAGGCAGAAAAAGTTCAAAAGCTTCGAGAGTGGAAGGAAAAGAATCTGGATCCTTTCAAGGAACAGCTTTTGAATAAGACTGTTGCATCTGCTGCCGATAAACTCTGCGCCATCACTTTGATGGATGAGTTTAGGGAAATGGCGAAAAATGATGATAATGAACTGATCAGAAATGCCTATAACAGTTCTCTCAAAAGATACAGAGATATACCGTTTTCAAGATCTACCAATGAATATCTTGACCAGGTCAGAAAAGAGGAAATGGAAGACCCTCTGTTTGAAAAGCAGCCTTTGCCCAAAAAGAAAGAGGTAAAGGAAAAGGCAAATCTGGCCTATGAAGAAGCTTCAAAGGAGACGCTTGAAGCAATCAGAGGAAATGATGAGTTTAACCCTCGCGTAATGGAGGTAATGGCCGCAAGCTATATTAAGAGCAAGTACCTGGCCGGTAAGGATGCCGATGCAAATCCGGAGTTTATAAATGAAAAGAATCCTGACCGCAAGGTAATTAACAAAGCGCTTGATATTCAGTCCAAGAAATATGCAAAGGAACTTATTGAAAAAGTAAAGCCGGCAAATGCAGCTGAGCTTGCCGATATGCTTGAGTTTGGAAATCACGAGCCTGCCTTTGAAAAAACCAATGAAAGAATTGACGCTATCCTTGCTAAAAAGCGCGTGGATAACTTCCTTTCAGGCGGTGCAAATACCGACTATGAGAAGCTTCATAAAACCATGGACAAGGCTACTATCGGCCTTGTGACCTTTAACGGAACCTTCAATTCCGTAATGTCGGAATTCAAATTGCTTGGGAATAAAAGAAAAGAGTTTGCGGCAACTGTTCAGAAGCAGATGAAAAAAGGTCAGGGAGTAAAGCTTGATCGGGATGAGTTTTCAAGATATGAAAAGAGAGTACTTGAGCAGGCAGACAAGATCAAGGAATATCTTGACAGTAAGGATAAGAAGATAAGGAAAAAGGGCGGCGATCCAAAGAATGAAGCTGATATTGACCTGCTTGGAAAGAATGGAGCAAAAAGATACCGCGCCATGCTTGAGGCCAAAAAGGCTGTAAGAGATTTGTATAAGGCCACTCAGGACTATAAGAAGAATGGTTTCGATAAAGATAATGCTGAAGACTATAAGACCATAAATGAGTCCTACGGCGTTGACGGTAAAAACTTCAGGCACGATGCCGAAAACGAAAAGTTCAGAAGCATTGACAGACAGGCAAGAGAGGTTTCATTAAATGAGGAAGAAAAGCGCAGACAGGCAATGTTTGAGTTTAAGAAAAAGTCCGCGCCTACTGCTCAGGAGAAGAAGGCTTTTGAAGACCTGATTGTTGAATCTGCCCAGAAAACCCTGTTTGTGGAAACTGCAAGGTCCATCTATGATGATAAAAACAAGAACGCTGTTTTCAATGCAGAGACAGCCAGAAATACAGTGGATGCTTTTATGGCTGCAAAGAGCAATGACCGTGAAATGGAGGAAATGAGACAGCAGCAGCTTACATTTGCAAAAGAAAATGTTCAGAAGACCGCTGCCGAGAGCAAGAAGGTACTGAATAATTATGCCGGTGCTGTGAACTCTTTTGCGGACAACGGAAAGTTCAAGGAAAACAGCAAACAGTATGATGAGTTCAAAAAGGGAGTGCTTGCCGACGGCATGCCTTTCCAGAAGGAATTCAGAAAGGCTGTGCTGGAAACTGCACAGAAAGGGCCTGTTACCCTTGCGAATGTCAAAAAAATCAGGGATGATGTGGTTGGCAAGCTCATAGACAACGCAAAAACCCGTGAGGAATTTGACAAGTATCAGAAGTTTGCAAGGGCAATCGGTGCAGCAAATGTGGCCGATAAGGGCATGCAGAAGAGGATGGATGCGCATAATAATGCGAAGAGGAACAATAATAAGGTTATGTAGTTTATATCTTAAAGACGGGGCTTCCGGTTTCCGGGAGCCCTGATTTTTTGTGGGTGTAGTTCAAGGACTGTGATGTGGTGCTTGCAATCGGACTGATAGGTGATCTGAATCTTGATGGCAAGGTTGACTCGGCAGATGCTCTGCAGGTATTACGGTATGATGTTGGAAAGACACAGTTCAGCTGGTAATTCATAAAACCATAAAAAGACTGCCGCATTTTTATTTTTCTCTGAACACCTGAATGATGCTCCTTATGCAGGAGAAAAGATAGGGCTTGTAGGTCTCAAGATCTACAGGCTCTTTTTCTATTATGATGGAATGAACCGTTGCGCTTACGAATTCGACTATGGTGTAGAGCATGAGCTCCGGATTGCGCCATTCAAAATGATCGGCATTTATCAGCTCTTTGTACATGGCTGCGATGTCGAAGTTTCCAATGAAGTCGTTACGCTCAAAGGCTTTCTTGTAAAAGCCCAGGTGGAGATTGCGGTTCAGGAATTTCACGAGTTTTGGATCCTTGCTGAGCTCTGTTATCAGGTCGTCGGTTATGATTATGAGCTTGTCCTCGACGGAGAGGGGCATGCCCATGGCCTCGTGGCTTTTAAGATCCTCTAACGCGTGAACGAGAAGTCCTTCCGCCTTTCTTGCGATAAGCTGGTCAATCAGATCCTCCTTGTCCCTGAAATAGGAGTAGAACGTTCCCTTGCCTACGCCTGCTTTTTCGGCTATCTCGGCTATTGAAACATTGGGGATTCCCTTCGACATGAAAAGATTATAGGACTGCATCAGAAGAGAAGTCCTTTTCTGCCTTTTGTTTTCTTCCACTTTCTTGCCCATTTTATATCCTCCCGGAAAAAATGAATATCACGTTTTTTGAACTTGTTTCCTATTATAAGGTAAATAAGCACTTACTGCAAGCCAAAAGATAAAAAATGACCGCATCCTTAAATGTTTGGTGATTTTGGTCAATTATTTTGAACTTTTACAATAAGATACATCAAAATCGACTAAAAGTCAAGAAAAATAAAATAAATAGTTGACTTATGGTCGATAAAGTGCTATACTGTGCACAAAAGATGACCAAAGGTCAAAAGAGAGGATGCTGATCTATATGCAGAAAATATCAGAAAAGATAGTGAAATTCCGATATGTGATACTTGCGATAAGTATTCTGCTTCTGATCCCTTCGGCGATCGGCTTTTTAAATACAAGGATTAATTATGATATCCTTTATTATCTGCCGGACGATATCGAAACCATGAAGGGTCAGGACGTACTGATCGATGAGTTCCATAAGGGAGCTTACGGCATGTTCATAGTGAACGGCATGAGCACATCGGACCGCATGAAGCTGGCCGACAAAATAAAAGAGGTTGACCATGTGGCGGATGTGATATGCTATGACAGCCTGGTTGACGGAAAGATACCTGCCGAGGTATTGCCTGAGAAGGCACAGAAGATTTTCTTCTCCGAAAAGGGAAGCATGATGATGATCTTCTTCGATACAACAAGCTCGGCGGACGAAACCATGGATGCGATCGAGCAGATAAGGAAGATAGGCAGCAAGCAGTGCTTCCTGTCAAGCATGGCGGCGATAGTTACCGATACAAAGAACATGGTACAGGAGCAGATATTCATTTACACTGCGATCGCGGTTGTGCTTGCGCTTATCGTTTTGATGATAACGATGGATTCCTTCCTTGTACCCGTACTTTTCCTTTTAAGTATCGGAATGACGATAATATACAACCTGGGAACGAACTTCATCAAAGGCGAGATTTCCTTCATCACAATGGCGCTGGTTGCGGTGCTTCAGCTCGGTGTGACAATGGACTACTCGATTTTCCTTTACCACAGCTACAAGGAGCAGTGCGGTAATTATGAAAAGAACACCGACGCGATGGCAGCGGCGATAACCGCAACGATCACTTCGGTTTCGGGCTCATCGCTTACAACCATCGCAGGCTTCTTTGCAATGTGCTTCATGTCCTTTACACTCGGACGGGACATGGGTATCGTAATGATGAAGGGTGTTGCCCTCGGTGTTATCGGCTGCGTGACCATCCTTCCCGCGATGATACTGATCTTCGACAAGCCGATAAAGAAGATGACCCATAAGACGGTACATATCCCTTCAAACGGCATTTCAAAGTTTGTAAGCAAATATTATATACCGATCACGATCGTCATGCTTTTGCTCTGGATACCGGCGATCATCGGCTATAACAAGATTGATGTTTATTATAAGCTTGATAAATCGCTTCCGTCTTACCTGCCTTCCGTACAGGGCAACAAGGAGCTTGAGGAAGGCTATGAGATGAGCTCGGTTTCAATGATACTCTGCGATTCGAAGCTTTCCCAGGTTAAGACCAAGAAAATGATAGATGAGATAAATGCTTTGCCCGGCGTATCCTTCGCAGCGGGACTTGATTCGATAAAGGGTGCTTTGATACCGGAGGAGATAATACCTGATAGTTTAAGATCAAAGCTTGAAAGCGAAAACCACAAGCTGCTTGTCGTATCTTCGGAATATGAGGTAGCGACCGACGAGCTGAACGAGCAGTGCAGGCAGATCAACGACATAATAAAAGCCTATGATCCGGGCGCCATGCTTGTCGGCGAAGGCCCTGCAACAAAGGACCTTATCGAGATCACTGACCGTGACTTCAAGGTTGTATCGGCAATCTCGATCGGAGCAATATTCTTCCTGATACTTTTTGTACTGAAGTCAATATCCCTGCCGTTCATACTGGTGCTTGTCATCGAGCTGGCGATCTATATCAACATGAGCCTTGCATATTACATGGGAACCACGCTGCCGTTCATCGCATCGATATGCGTCGGAACAATACAGCTTGGCGCGACGGTCGACTATGCGATACTGATGACAAACAGGTACAAGACCGAAAGAATGGCCGGAAAAGACAAGAAGGAAGCGGTCATCATAGCGGTCAAGACCTCTGTCAATTCCGTATTTTCGTCGGCACTCGGTTTCTTCGCAGCCACGATAGGCGTTGCGGTATACTCGGATGTGGATCTGATCGGTTCGATCTGCATGCTGCTTGCGCGCGGTGCCATAATCAGTATGTTGGTAGTTATCACATTGTTGCCTGCGCTGCTTCTTCTTTGTGACGGACTGATCACAAGAACAACACTGGGCATGAGAAAGGAAGTATTAAAAAATGAGAAGACAGTCTGAACTTAAGAAAAAAGGACTGGCAGTGTTACTGTCAGTTGCTCTTGCCGCAGCATCATTTTCGGGTTGCGGAATGAAGGAAGTTAAAAACAGTATTGATATAACAGCCGAGGCAGCAAAGGAAAGCGAGATGGACGAGCTGGAGAAGGATATCACTTCGATCATCCATTCCGGAACTGCGGGAAAGAACGAAACGGTCTATGTGCTGAAGGATGCCGACGGAAACAACAATAAGGTGCTTGTCAGCGAATGGCTGAAAAACCCCGACGGCAAGACCAGCCTTGACGATGTAAGCTATCTTAAGGATATTGAGGTTGTTAAAGGCGATGCAAGCTACACAGAAGGCGCCGACGGAAAGCTCACATGGAATGGGAACGGAAGCGACATATACTACAGAGGAAGCTCTGACAAGGCACTGCCGGTTGACGTGGATATAAAATATACCCTTAACGGAAAGACTGTTGCGGCAAACGACCTTAACGGCGCAAGCGGACATCTTAAGATTGAGTTCATATATAAGAACAATACCGCAAAGAAAGTGGAGGGCGCAGCGGGAGAATATCAGATTTACCAGCCCTTCCTTATGGTATCGGGCCTTATCCTTTCAAATGACAAGGCAAGCGATGTAAAGGTTGAAGGCGGAAGCGCCGTAAACGACGGAGACCGCACGATAATCTTCGGTATGGGCTTCCCGGGCCTCACCGAAAGCCTTGGGATCGACAAGCTTGAGATTGACGGAAAGAAGCTTGACATAGGGCTTCCCGAGAGCGTGAGCATTGAGTGCGAGGTAAAGGATTTTTCAAAGCCCATGACCCTTACGGTTGCAACAGACACGGCACTTTCGGAGCTTGATCTTTCGGATGTTGACACATCTTCGTTCGGACTTAAGTTCATGGAGCTTAAAAACGGCGTGAACCAGCTGGTTGACGGTTCGAAGGCTTTGGCAGACGGTATGGGCAGCCTTAATGACGGCGGAAAAACCTTAAGCGACGGTGTTGACAAGCTTAAGAACGGTGCCGATGCGCTTTCAGGCGGTGCAAAAAATCTTAACGACGGCGCCGGAAAGCTTGATGAGGGTGCAAAGGCATTGCTTAAGGGCATGACAGAGCTTGACAACGGTGCCGCAACTCTCGAGTGGGGACTTAAGGCCATGCAGGAAAAGCTTCCTGCTCTTTCAACGGGAACAAGCGCACTTGTTAAGGGTGCGAAGGAGCTTTCTGACGGAGCAAAGCTTCTCACAAGCAACAACAAGAGCTTGAATGACGGCGCAAACACGCTTTATATGGGTCTCAGAAGCCTTAATACCGCCCTTAACAGTGAGGACGCAAAGAAGAAGCTTACTGCACTGGTGCAGGGCACCACATCATTTAAGAAAGGTCTTGATCAGTTTAATGCAGGAATAAGCCAGGTGGCTGCAGGCTATGATTATACAAAGATGGGCTATACAAAGGAACAGCTCGAAGGTCTTTCGCAATATCTTGAGAACTATGCAGCGCAGATCGCCCAGACCGATGCGGTAAGCGCAGGCTATATTTCGGCTGCGGCTAAGCTTGTAAACGGTTATGTAAGCATGTACGACAATATCGCAAAGCTAAGCGCAAGCTCGGAGCAGCTCGCAAATGCATATAATGAGATAAATGCCGGTGTGAATACGCTTATCGGACAGCTGCAGCAGATCGCTTCGTCGGCTCCCGCTCTTGAAAAGGGTTCATTGGATCTTAAGAACGGCATTGCCGGATATACCGCCGGTGCCAAGACCATATCGGACGGTGCAGGGGCACTTTCGGACGGTACAAACAAGCTTTCGGCTTCGCTTCCGGAACTTAAGAAGGGCGTTGATGACCTGACAAACGGTGCAGGAAAGCTTAGGACAGGCGCAGATCGGCTGAACGACGGAGCAAAGAAGCTTTCGGACGGAACCGGCGATCTTTCCAAGGGCTCAGCAGCATTAAAGGACGGCGCTGACGCGCTTGACAGCGGAATCGGCGATCTGAAGAACGGCTCTAAGGATCTCATCGACGGAATCGGCAAGCTGCTTGACGGTTCGGTTGCGCTTCGTGACGGCGTTTTAAAGCTTAACGATGAGGGCATTGAGAAGCTTACGAATCTTGTAAAAGACAACCTTGCAGTATATTCGGAGCGTTTTGAAGAGCTTAAGAATTACTCGGCCGAGTTCGGTTCATATGCCGGAGCAGGCGAGGATGTCGGCTGCAATACAGTGTTTGTTTTCAAGACCGAATAAAATATAATAAATAAAATGATAAAACCGGGGACGGCCTTCTGGTCATCCCCGGTTTTTTTTTAATCTGCCAGATATTTTTTTATTTCTTCAAGCTTCTTTTCGGCTGCGGCTCTTCCTGCTTTATAAACTCTTTCGAGTTCGGCCGGGTTTTTCTCGGTGTGGCTTATGTTAAGCGGTTCATCGGGAGAAATCAGGAAAACTTTTCCGGCGGCAGCCTTTGCCCTTATGTATTCGGTTTCCCTGTTATAGCGCAGGTGCCTTGTCGCCATCGCATGCACAAGAGCGGGATACTTGCGGTAGACCGCCTTGATAACAGCCATTGCCGAGTTCTTCTTTTTTATATAGCTTTCCGGCTGCGTAACGACGACCACAATCCTTTCATAGCCCTTGTGTTCCATGAACTGAAGGGGGATGGAGTCTGCGATTCCGCCGTCAAGGAGCTTGCGTGTGCCGATCTCAACTATGCTTGAAAAGAGCGGCATTGAAGCCGAGGCTCTCATCCATTTCATGTCGGTGGGTCCGGCATCCTTAAATTTATGGTATACCGCACGCCCTGTTTCAATGTCGGTGGCGGTTACCCAGAACTCCATGGGATTTTTCCTGAAGGTTTCGTAATCAAAAACATCGAGTTCCTTCGGAAGCGTCTCATAACAGAATTCGGCGCCGAAATAGTCGCCGGTCTTCACCAGCGAGGTGAAGCTTGCGTAGCGTTTGTCATGACTGTATATCTTATTGTAGCGGAGGGCTCTTCCGGGCTGCTTCGAAGCAAAGTTGCAGCCGAAGGTGGCACCGGCGGAAACACCCACCATGCCGTCGAATTCAATGCCGTTTTCAAGGAAAACATCGATTACGCCGCAGGTAAACATGCCGCGCATCGCTCCGCCTTCAAGTACAAGTCCTTTTTTAATCATATTTTCGTTCACGGTTAACTCTCTCTTCCTGAATTTATTGCGGCGCTTTTCCGCATATTACCTGCGATCCGTTTTTGATGACAATGTTGCCCGGATCTTTTACCGACCAGTCGTCTATCGTTGTGAGCATGGTCCAGTCGGACGAATGGGCACTGAAGTTGACGGTGAGCTTGTCGCCTGTACCAAGGGTAAGGGCATCGCCAAATGAAATCGTCATCACTGTGTCGGTATCGCTGCCGCCTGCATCGGCAAAGCTGCCGCTTACCGAATTTAAGCCCTGATAGCTTCCGCTTGCGGTATTGACAGCTGAATGATAGCACTCAAAAACAAGGCTCTTCCCGTTCTTGGTAAGATAAAAGTCTATCTTAAGATCCTTAAGAGAAACGGGAGAACCGTTGTTAGTGATGTCCATTATGCCTGTTACTGCATTTGCCTGTGCCGCCATTCCGTCATAGCGGACGGAAACGAGCATGCTGCCGTCAGCTGCCGGAGCAGCTGTGGGAACTGCAGTCGGCCCGGCCGGGATTTCGGTAGCCTGGGGGGCTTTAGTAGGCCCGTCGTACGCCACGGTAGGCTCGGCAGGAGTCTTGTCGGAATCTGCTGATGCCTCTGAGGAGGCTGTGGCGGAAGATTCCTTCCGGGATTCCGGCTCCGCAATAACCTTGTCTTTGGAAGAAGAGGATTCCTTATTGTATTTGCGAGTTTCTACGGCTGCGGCGATTATGATCAGAACTATTATCAGATCGATAACCACCGACAGACCGATAAAAGCTTTTTTATTCAAACCAAGTATCCTCCGGATTGGTTTTTACCTGTTGGGAATGAAAGGAAGCAGAGCGGATGCCATCTGTGAAGCGGGCATGGTCTGGATCCATACACGTCCGGGACCGGTAACGCGGGTGTTGAAGAAGCCCTCGCCGCCGAAGAGTTTGTTCTTAAGTCCTGCAACGCTTACGATATCCATCTTGCAGGTAACGTCCATTGCTGCAAGATAACCGGTGTCGATCTGAAGCTCCTGACCTGCTTCAAGTGTATATTCTTTTACATATCCGTCGATTTCTACAAAGGCAATACCCTGACCGGAAAGCTTCTGCATGATGAAGCCTTCGCCGCCGAAAAAGCCTGAGCCGACCTTCTTGTTGAAGAATACGGAAAGTTCAACACCTGCTGTCGATGCAAGGAATGCTGATTTCTGGCAAACAATTTCTCTTCCGGGAGCAATCTCAAATGCGCGGATCGATCCGGGAAAACTCGATGCAAATGCGATCATACCGTTACCGTTTGCGGTGTAACGGTTCTGGAACATTGATTCGCCGGAGAAAGCACGGCCGAACATTTTGCCGACACCGCCGCCTACGGTTTCCATTTTCATATTAGGGGTCATCCAGGACATTGCGCCCTTCTCTGTTATCATGGTTTCGCCGCTTTCAAGCTCGCAGATTACAACGGGCAACGGTTCGCCTTCGATTGAATATCTCATATGATAGTCCTCCTTGGTAGTTAAAATATATTTATTTTATAACATATTTTACAGATATTTGCAAGAGAATACAAAATATTTGTTGACGTTTCACAAAAAAGTTGTTATTATTTTAGTATCAAATGCATTTGGGCAATACCCATATAAAAACACAGGAGGTTTACACCCATGGGAAAATTTTTAGTTAAGAAGACCAATTCCGGTATCAAGTTCGATCTCAAGGCTTCAAACGGCCAGACAATCGGAACTTCCGAGGTTTTCACAACAAAGGCAGCCTGCCTTAACAGTATTGAAAGCGTAAAGAAGAACGCAGCCATTGCCGAAGTTGAAAATACCACGGTAGAAGGCTATGAAGAGAAAAAGAATCCTAAGTTCGTTATTTACAACGATAAGTCCGGAGCTCCCAGATTTAAGCTCAACGCAAGAAACGGCGAGAACATTCTTGCATGCGGAGAGCCTTTCAGCTCGATCAAGGCTGTTGAGAACAGCATCGAGTCCGTAAGAAAGAACGCTGCAGATTCGGAAATCGTTGACGAGGCTTAAAAGATTTTTTTCATAAAGTATACCTTAAACAAAAGACCCGGGTTGTTTTTCCCGGGTCTTTGTTTCTGTATTTGATTTTGATTGATATATTCCTTATCTTACTGCCGCAAATACTACATCGGCGATGTAGATAAGGAGCATTGCGATGCCCTCGCCGATGGTAATGCCGTTTTTGGTCGTGGCAAATATGTAGGTGACAATGCTGATGATCAACAGTATCGACAGATCGAAAATACTTGCAAGGTTAACTCCCATCGGATGTATGGTAGCCGAAACACCGAGTATCAGAAGAACGTTGAAAATGCACGAGCCGACAACGTTTCCGACTGCAAGTCCGTTCTCGCCCTTCTTTGACGCGACCACGGAAGTGACAAGCTCGGGAAGGGAGGTTCCGACAGCCACGATGGTAAGTCCGATAAGTGTCTCTGACATGCCGAAGTGCTTTGCGATCCACTTTGCGGAGATTACGACCGCTTCGCCGCCGCCTACGATGAGACCGATACCGAAAAGGATGAATACGGCACATTTCCACATCGGCATTGCCGTATATTCGGAATCATCCTGAAGCCTGTCCTTCTTTGCTTCACGGATAAGGAATGCAATGTAGCAGACGAATAGAACAAGGAATACGATACCGCAGATCCTTGAAACCTCACCGACTTCCTCGGCCATCAGTGTCTTTGTTTTCTTTCCGGCAACAAGCTTTTTAAGGGCTGCGGTAACCTTGCCGTCCGAAAAAGCAGTGATGCCCGTAAAAGCAAGAAGAAGGACCGTTATCACTATTGAAAAAGGAAAGTCCCTTTTCATTATCTTTTTGTCAACGGGAACCATTGAGATCATCGCACAGGCACCGAGAACGGCAAGAAGGTTGAAAATGTTCGAGCCGATGACATTGCTGACTGCGATCTCGTTGGATTTGTTGAGCGCTGCGGAAATGCTTACGGCAAGCTCGGGAGCGCTTGTTCCCATTGCCACTATCGTCAGACCGATAATGACGGAAGGAACCTTGAAATTTTTAGCCACTCCTGCGGCGCCGTCGACGAATATGTCCGCACCCTTTATCAGTGCAACAAAGCCCAGCAGCAGAAACAGTATGTATAAAAGTATCATTTTAAGTTCTCCTTTAAAGGAAATGCATAATTTACGTTAACTTATATCATAACAGAGCAGGGAGGGAATTTCAAGAGTTTTTTGTAACTATTCGGTTACAATTCTGAACGCTATCATGGATTCAACGTTGATAATATTCAATACTGTGCTGGTTAAAAAGATTAATTATAACTGGGACGAGAGATAAAAAAAGGAATGCTTTTGTCACTTGATAAAGATGAAAGTTTTTGCTATAATTATAATGCTGATGTTGTAATAGGGAAAGTGAGCTTTGGCTGATGTGATAAAATCATTAAAAACAGAATTAAAGAAAAATTTGTTTCTGCCATATTTTGTCATGGCTTTGCTTTTAACACTGGGTTTCTGCCTTATGGCGGATGCGGCTACCGGAAATGATGGTAAGAATTATTCTGTCTTTCAGGTGATTCTTCTCAGTAAAAATCTGAGACTGACCACGGACGAAAGGTTTGCATGGGTGGTAATCTGGAGTAAGGGGTTCGGCAGATGGCTGCAGCTGGTAGTGCCGGTTATCGTCAGCCTTAGTTTTGTGTTGAACAGTACCGAAGAAAAAAAAACTGAACACAGGTATTTTCTCTATTCGAGGGAAAACAGGTTTAGGTATGTTTTTTCTAAAGTGACCGGAGCGGCTTTTTCCGCAGGACTTATTTTTGCTATCAGTTACCTGGCTTTTGGTCTTATTCTGCTTGCATTCTTTCCGGTAAATGGTAAATATGAAGCCGGTATTAAGGAATATCTTGATCGGGTTTACGGAAACGGCAACATTCCGATATATATGCTGAAGGTCTTTTTGGGCAGTTTTATGTATGGCATCTATGCGTGCTGCTTTACTATATTCCTGTCGATTTTCATCTCAGACCGTTATGTGCTTTTGAGCATTCCAGTTTTGTTTCAGTACGCTGTGGATGTAAGTATACAAAAGTTTTGGATGAAACATATGTTCAGTAAATATGCCGATGCAATACTCGCATTGAATATGTCAAATATAATCAGGGCATTCTCGAATAAATACTGGTGGTATGAATTTGCCGGAGTATGGCTGCTTCTTATTCTTGTGGGAATTGTTTATTACCTATGGGTTAAAAAGGAGGCAAAGCCATGAGCATATTTCATGTTTCATATTCACAGCTTAAGCGTACCTTTGTAAACTCAAGGCTTGTCGTGCTTAGCGTATTGATTCTGTTTATTAATATACAAGTCGTTGAACCGCTGATCAACGCTTCCGAAAAAGTAGGGGTAAGGGCGGCGGAGATAGGTGATGCCATAGATACAAAGACATCTGTTTTTCAGCCTTTTATATGTCTCAGTAATTCGGGCGCTGTTTCGTTACTTCTTCCTTTGTTCCTTTTGGTTGTTTTATCAGGTTTTCCTTCTGCGGAGGAATTCGATTTCTTCGTGCATATACGATTCAGCAGAATTAAATGGGTGATTTCGGAGCTTCTTGTCATTATCGGCACTTCGGCGGTTTTGACCTTTATCATCGGAATTATTTCGGGCTTGCTGCTCGGAAAACATGGTGAACTGAAAAGAGCCTACAGTGAGACTGTAACGCACTATCTTTATTATTTCAGAGGAGAAACGGGAGAATATGTTCTTGAACTTGTACCTGCAAATCTCTATAACCAGCAGAGTTTTGATACGGCACTTATCCACAGTTTCCTGCTGCTGGTTCTGCAGTTTATGCTCTTCGGCATAATAATACTGTTCTTTGCGGTTATCAATAAAAAGATATTAGGCTTGATAGTAGATTTTGTGTTGATAATAGGTGGTACCATAATGACTTCTGCAGATTTTAGCATGAAATGGATATTCCCCATGCCTCATGCTATCATATGGCTGCATTATGAGAAGATTCTTAAAAAACCGATTTTTCCGCTTTGGGGCTCGTATCTGTACCTGGCAGGAGGGATAGTGGTATTTGCAGTGCTGTCATTTGTGTTTGCAAAGAAATACAGGGTGAATACGGCGACGTAAAGCATGAAAAAACATAAAAAAAGCAAGAAATGTGTTGTAAAAAGGCATAAAGAAATGGAGGAATGTGACATGGTGATAGAAGTTGATTCAGTAAGCCTGACCATCAAGAAGCAGAAGATACTTGATGACGTTAGCCTTAACTGTGAAGAAGGGAAAATCTACGGGCTTGTCGGCAGGAACGGAAGCGGCAAGACCATGCTGATGAAATGTATCTGCGGCTTTATAAAGCCTGACGCGGGTGAGATCAAAGTACTCGGAAAGAAGA
>DFFN01000024.1 GCA_002369525.1 Lachnoclostridium sp. UBA3775
ACCAGCCGTCATCCATTACCAGCATTTCAATGCCGAGCTTGCTTGCCTGCTTTGCGATTGAAATAAGCTTTTCGGTATTGAAATTAAAATAGGTTGCTTCCCAGTTGTTGATCAGTATCGGTCTTCTCTTATCCTTCCACTCGCCTCTTATAAGGTTGTTTCTGTAGAGATCATGGAAGTTTCTTGACATCTGTCCCATGCCTTCACAGGAATAACTCATTACAAGCTCGGGAGCCTGGAAAGAAGCACCCGAATCAAGCTTCCATGCAAAATCGAAAGGATTGATTCCCATAACAAATCTTGTTCTCTTGTGCTGGGTAACTTCTGCCGTTGCCATGAAGTTTCCGCTGTAAACAAGGTTAAAGCCGTAGGCCTCACCTGAATCTTCATTACAGTCCGGGGAAACCAAAGCCGCAAAGGGATTGCTCTGATGTGAGCTTTCGCCCTTTACGGAGTCTACGGACTGCTTTCCGTGGTGAAGATGCGATCTTTCAAGAACTCTTTCCCTCGCCCAGCTTCCGTTAAGCGTGATGAAATCATAATTGCAGCCTTCAAAATCGATGCAGGCGGAAAGAACCCTTCTGAGTTCAAAGCTTTCTTTTCCTTTATTTGTAAAGCTTATGCTTCTGGTGATAATATCAAGTTCGGGAAAAGCAGTGTAATAAAGCCTTGCCTCAAGACCCAGATGGGCGTCTTCCATGATAATGACAAGGGTCTCGCAGTCCTCTCCGTTTTCCGACCATGTTGCAGGAATCGTAACATTCTGTTCCGATCCGGTTGCAAAATCATAAAGACTTTGTTTTAAAACAGGTTTTCCCTTTAAAATTTCATATTTAACATATCTGAGGTCCGCGGTCGACATTCCGTCCCTGTCCATTACCATAAAGCAGGACTCGCGATAATCTCCGGTACCGTGACAGGAATATTCAAAGCTTTTTGAGTCCATAAAGGTTCCTTTGTCACGGTTATTTGATTTTAAAGTAAAAGGATTTTCATTAAGTCTTAAAAGATAGGAAAGATCGTCGTCTCCGAGCTTCTTTCCGTAATATCCATGAAGAAGATATCCGTCTTCAAGCGCCGAAAAGGCATATGTGGAGTTACGGGTATCCAGTCTGAAATTTATAAGCTTTTCCTCAAAGCTTTTTTGTTCCCCGTTGATCCATCTTTCATAAGTAACACAGGAATTTGTTGCAGCAATCATGTTAATCCCCCTTAAAATATTAATATGCTACAATAATTCTACCATAAAACACAGTGGTTTTCTATAATTATTTTTATTTTAATTTGTTATTATCTCTTCTTTTTGTCCTTGCTTTTTTCAGCATCCATCTCTTTGTATTTTGCGGCAATCCTCGCCGAGAAGGAACCGAAGCCGGCAAAAGCCAGAATATCCCTGATAAAATAGCTCAGATAATAATTGCGGACCTCAACATAGTCATAATTCAGTGACACCACAACCTTTTCGGTCGCAATAAAGCAGTACGGCATGAATTTTGCTATCATATTGTAGATTGCAACAATGATCATTATTCCGCAGAGCACAGGCACATATTTTATGGTTTTCCTGAATGTCGCAAGTGCGCTTATCAAAAACAAAGCTGCTCCGAAGATAATGCCGATAGCGGTATCCTTTACATTCTCTATGGTACACATTACATCGAAAATTCCGAGAAGTCCCAGCGGCATAAACATAAGTCCGAGTCCGTCACCGTTTTTTCTTTCCTTTAGCATTGACTTCGGAACAATAAGAAGACAGGGAATCATGCTCATAACACCTATTATCGCTATAATGTTCGGATTACCGTCAAACAAGGTGGTAAGACCGACATTTTCAAGCTCTGTAGACCAGTCGCCGTTTGCGCTTTTTCTTTTCATTGTCATGTATAACAGTGAAAAAACGATCGCGCCTGCGGTAAAAATGTAAGGTGCAATAAGGTTAAACCTGTAAATAAAGCTTTTCGAATGTTTTTCAAGCTTTTCTACAAGCTCTTCTTTCTTCTCTGTATTTTTCTTATTTTTCATAATAAAATTCACCCTTTATCATTACTTTTTCAATTTCCAGCTCATCATCTATAACAAGAAGATCCGCGTTAAGTCCTTCTTCTATGCGGCCTCTGTCATCAAGCCCCATCTGTTTTGCGGGAGTTTCTGTTGCCATTTTAACGGCGTCGTCAAAGGGAATTCCCATCTTATATGCCGATTTGACACAATCGAACAGAAAGCTTGTCGAGCCGGCAAGTGCTCCCGATGCCACACGGCACACACCGTCATTTACATAGATGGGCTGACCTCCGAACATATACTCTCCGTCGGGAAGACCCGTAGCTCTAAGAGAATCGGAAATAATCACCATTTTATCGGGACCGAAGGTACGGTAAAGCATCAAAACGGCTGCCTTATGGACATGAAGTCCGTCTGTTATTACATGAACATAGGCATCCTCGGTGATCGCGGCACCGATCGGACCGGGATCGCGGTGCATGAACGGAGGCATTGCGTTAAAGGTATGAGTCAGGCAGGAAGCACCGTTTTTAAAAGCTTCTACTGTTGTAGAATAGTCTGCTGCCGTATGTCCGACACAGATCACGGTGTCTCCGGCATGCTTTCTGATGAATTCCATGTTAGCTTCAAATTCCGGAGCGATCGTGATAAGCTTCATTCTGTCAAGCTTTGCAAACTCTTCATCAGATGCTTCGCGGACAAATTTTCCGTTCTGAGCTCCCTTTTTGCTCTCGTTGATATAAGGTCCTTCCATGTGGAAACCAGGAACCTGTGCACCGGGCCAGTCGGTCTTTGCATCATTAACAGCCTTTATGGAGTCAAAATCCATGGTCATGGTCGTAGGATAAACAGTAGTAGTTCCGTGCTTTCCCCACTCATCCTGAAGCTTTTTAAATTCGGCCTCCATTGTATCATCACCCTGGCAGCCGTGAGTATGAACATCGATCATGCCGGGGATCACGCGCTTTTTACCAAGGTCAACTGCGTTATCCTCCTTCAGTTTTGTCGAACCGGCAGGCATTATCCTGGAAATTTTTCCCGATTCAACAAGAATATCAACAAGCTTATTTTTAACAGTACAATTCTTTAATAACATGCTTTTACCTTTCTTCGTATCACAGTTCAACAAGGCTTGCCGCAGCAACAGCCTGACCGACTCTTCTTTCCATCTCCCCCGGAAGGAAGATATTTATTTTTGCGGCGAGCTCCGGAAATTCTCCGGCAAGAAGCTCTCTTGATTTCTCAAGTATCACTTCGCCGCCCTTTCCGCTTGTTACCCTTCCCGAAAGCTGAACATTCGCAATATCATAGTAATCGGAATAATTTGCAACCGCATAGCCGAAATATGTTCCGATGGTTTCAAAAATATCCCTTGCCCTTGTGTCGCCTTCTTCGTGTAGCTTCTGAACAACCTTAAGCTTTTCTGCAGGCGTAAGCGAAGGATCAAGAGTAATTCCCGCCTTCGGTGCAAGTCTTATGACGCAATCCTGCGAGAAATATTCGGCGCCGACGCCCCAGTCGCCCGACCACGGATCTCTTGAAGAAGAGGGATTATAGTCAACAGGTGCAAACGCAAGCTCGGTCATGTATCCTCTTAGCGAGCCTTCCTTATCGATATAACCTCCGGCCTCGCTTGTACCCATCGCTATACCGAGTATTCCCGTCTCGTTAAGAGCCATCGAGCAGGCAAGCGCTGCAACGTCTCCGTCGTTTGCAACAACCATTTTATAGCCGAGGTCATTGCAGACATCAATGTATACATTCTTGGCTTCATTTCCGTATTTTTCCTTATCGACAGCCATAAAAAGCGAGCTTACCATCGCACGGTTTGCAACAAGCACTCCTGCGGTCGAAATTCCGACAGCATCCACTCTCGGCATTTTTGCGGCAGCGGCAAGCATGGCCTTTTTAATCTGCTCGCGGTGATAATTAACATCCGGATTTACCTTGGGAAGCCACACGATTTCCTCGGTGTGAACCACTTCACCGTCTACTACGCTTGCGATCTTCATATCCGAGCCGCCGGCGTCGAAACCTATACGGCAGCCGTCCATATGCCTTCCGATGTGCATCTGAACTTCCTTATTTTCAGGCATATCGGCAAACTCATGTTCAATGACCTCAAAGGGACGTTCATAGGTAGTCTCCCAGAAATCAACGTCAAAATGTCTAAGTCCCTCACGGGTATAGGCATTTTTTATATACTCAAATACTTTTTTGTCGCCTGCCATGTGAATCCTGAAGCCGCCGGCAGCCCATAAAAGCATCTTAACCAGTCTTTCAACATAGAAATTATTTTTTTCTTCATCGTTTCCGAGAAAGGTATCCTTGCGGTAGATTAGGCCGTTTTCTCGTTCTACAGCAATAGAAAACGGTTTGTCCGCATTTTTCAGGAACTCTCTGTTATACACATATGCCGGAACAAAATCCGGATCAAGCTTGGGTAGATACATATTTCCGCCTTTCATCTATTATTCCCACAGATTTGAGGGATAGATTCCTTTTTCTATCATTTCGCCGAGTTTTTCTACGACCATCGGTTTATCCTCGGCATAGGTAAGACCGAACCAGCGGTCATTTACCGGAAGGACTTCCACACTTATGATTCCTTCACCTATCATTTTGTCAACTACCGAAGGAAGCAGATATTCCTTCTTCAGGGGATCGAGCCTGTCGTCCTTTAAGAAATCAATAAAGTGGGTGTTGAGATAATCCATGAAGCCCGGCATAAGCCCCCAAAGGTTCATTGAGCAGAGCGAATCAAGTCCTGCAGTTATCGGAGTTCCGGATTCGTCCTCTCCCGTAACAAGGTCTCCTTCTTTCTTAAGCTTGAAGCTTTCGTTTACCTTTGAAAGATACATATTTTCGTCATGAACGCAGATTCCTCTCGTAACGGTACCGTTATCGCTTAAGGTATTTCCGAGTATGAAGCCTGCCATACAGTACTTGCCTGCGTTTTCATCGGCAGCAGCAAGAAAATCATGAACGGTCTTAAAGGATTCGGTTCCGTAGTAATCATCCGCATTGATAACTGCAAAGGGATTGTTTATATGTCCGAGACACGAAAGTATCGCATGGCCTGTTCCCCATGGCTTTGCTCTGCCTGCGGGCGCTTCAAAGCCCTCCGGAAGATTGTCCATTTCCTGATAAACATATGACAGCTTAACTTTCTTTGAGATCCTGTCGCCGATAAGCTTTCTGAATTCATCCTCAATATCACGTCTTATGATAACAAGAACATCATCAAAACCTGCCCTTACCGCATCATATATGGAGTAATCCATCAGTATTTCGCCGGAAGGTCCGACATGTTCAAGCTGTTTGATTCCTTTTCCGAAACGGCTGCCCATACCGGCTGCCATTATTACCAGACTTGTTTTGTTCATTGTTCCTCACACCCTTCAGATTATTTAACTCTGCCTTTCGGAATTATTTGCTGATAAGACTCTTAACGAATCTGTCCATCTTTTCTTTTTTGTCGATCATATCCTTCGCAAGGGTAATCTGGCAGACTGCCCTTTCAAGATTATGCTTCACATGACGTGTCTTAAAATACTTGTCGCCGTTTATATAATCATCCAGGAAACGGCTCGCAAGCTCGATCGTAATCGTGATTGCTCCGAGAGGAAGGGTTTCGATCTCCGTCTTTGAAAGCGAAGCGGCCGTTTTTCCGACAAAGCCTTCGGTAAATGCCTTGAATTTTGCCATGTCAAGAGAAATCTTTGTAAGATCCGTCTCATCCTCTGCTGCAGTCGAGCAGGCAAAACGCACCGCATCACCGTAATCGCTCGAAGCAAGTCCCGGCATAACGGTATCAAGATCGATTATCGCGATCGGTTTTTTACCTTCTTTATCAAAGAGCACATTGTTCAGTTTTGTATCATTATGGGTAACTCTTGCAGGGATCTCACCATTTTCATACATAGTCGTAAGCGTTCCCGCAAGCTCTTCATATTCTCTGAAGAAATCGAGTTCTTTTTTGACGGAAGCCACCCTTCCGGCTTCATCTTTTTGTGCATCCTCAAACAAGGTCTTAAGCCTTTTCTTAGTATTATGGAAGTCAGGTATTGTTTCATAGAGCTTTTCGGCGTCAAAATCCGAAAGCATGTTCTGGAAATCGCCGAAGGCCTCACCGAGTGCCTTCATAACGGAAGTATCATTGCTTTCGTTCATTGTAAGCGAATCGATATAATCGCAGATTCTCCAGAAATTACCCTGTCCGTCATCAAAATAATTAAGGGTGCCGGACTTATTATCATAAAATTTCAGGGTTGTAACAAAGTCGTTTCCGCCAAGCTTTTCAATTTTATCCGAAATATGCTTTGTCACAAGCTTTATATTGCTCATGATCTGCTCGGGATTTTTGAAAACATAGGTATTTACGCGCTGCAGTATATACTTTGCAAGCTTTCCGTCGTTTTTAAATTCAACGGCATAGGTGGAATTTATATTTCCGTTCGTGATCACCTCGGCAGTTACAAAGCTTCCGGGAATATCAAAGCTTTCGGAAATCTGCCTGAGGTTTAAGAATTCTTCCTTTGTTATCATTTAATGTCTCCTATAACATATGGTGTGATCTGGTATACATAATAATTCAGCCAGTTTGTATACAGCGTATTGCCATGCGCACGCCATAAAAGCAACGGCTTTTCATCGGTATCGTCACCCGGATAGTAATTTTCTGGCAGCTGAATATCAAGCCCCTTTGCCAGATCCCTTTTATATTCGGCATCAAGAGTCACACGGTCATATTCCGGATGTCCCATCATAAATATCTGGCGGCCTTCCTTTGCCATTACGAGGGTCACACCCGCAACATCGGAATCGGCAAGTACCGTAAGCTCGGGATGCTTTGCGACATCATCTGCGTCAATTGCGGTATAACGGCTGTGCGGAAGGTAAAACCTGTCATCAAAGCCTCTTACAAGCGGCTCTCTTCTGTGATGCACATAGTGAGGGAAAATACCGAAAAGCTTTTTTTCGAGATTGACTTTTTTAATGCCGTAATGATAGTAAAGGCCTGCCTGCGCTCCCCAGCAAAGATGAAGGGTGCTTGTAACATTCTTTACGCTCCAGTCAAAGATCCGGCAAAGCTCGTCCCAGTATGCCACTTCCGTAAATTCCATCAGCTCAACAGGCGCACCGGTAATGATCAGTCCGTCGTATTTTTCGTTCTTGATATCGTCAAAGGTCAGATAGAAATCGTCAAGGTGGCTCTTTGCGGTATTCTTTCCCACATAGCTGGCTGTTGTCAGAAAGGTAATATCAATCTGCAGCGGCGTATTCGAAAGCGATCGCATAAGCTGAACTTCCGTATCCTCCTTTAAAGGCATAAGATTAAGGATGGCGATTTTCAGAGGACGTATGTCCTGGCTCATGGCCCTTGATTCGTCCATAACGAAAATATTCTCATCTTCCATAATCTTCTTTGCCGGCAGATCGTTCTGAACCCTTATTGGCATTCTCAATTACCTCCTTAAAAACTCATTATTAACCTAATTATTTTAATATATTTTCATTGTTTAGTCAACATTATTTCATACAAGCTCTTTTTTATCGTATCGCAGTACAGAAATAACCGTCAAAGCGGTAAAGAGCATCAGGCTTATGATAATGCACCATGGATTTATCCTGCTGTCGTTTATCACGTTTCTTGCATCCGCAAGCGTAAAAACCGAAAAGTATCTTAGAAACCTGACGGAATCTCCCATCTCGGAGATCACATTAAGCATGTAAGCCGCAAACACTATCCCGATGCTTAATCCGAGCATATTTTTGGTTTTATGCATAAATCCCGAAAGGAAGAGACCGACGGAAAACAGCACCAGGGAAGGGAAAACAGGTGTGATCGACAAAAGCAGCAGCTGTTTGTTGTCGGGATTCTCTGATATATTAAGAGCTGCAAGATTAAAAATCCCGAGAGCCAGTATCATCGAAACAATATAAAACACTCCGGCCTTTATTTTATCTCCCGCCCATTTAAGCCTGGTAACGGGAAGACTTACAAGATATTCCACAGTCCTTTCGCTCTCTTCTTTAAGTATCAGTGTTGAGCCCAGTATGCTTGCATATATGCCGATGATCAGGTAAATAAAGACAAAGCCCTCGGATTTTAGCCAGCCGAACGCAGAGTCAAGTCCTGCGATGTCCATATTAAAAGCTTTCAGCACCTCCGGAGGAAACATTTTTACCATTTCGTCAACCTTATTGCCGTTTTCGCCGCTTATAATGGATGGGTACACCGCATATATCATAATCAGAATACCTATCATTATGCCCGTCCATATTATAAAAGCTTTCAGATTCACTTTAAATTCACGCTTTAACATTTCATTCCTCCGTATAGTAATGCATGAACAGATCTTCTAAGGTCGCTTCCTCAATAAGTATTCTGTCTATCCTGAATTCCGAAAGCCTCTTG
>DFFN01000018.1 GCA_002369525.1 Lachnoclostridium sp. UBA3775
CAGCAGACCGATATAGTCTGTATAGGTAATACGGTCCTCTTCTGCCACGCCGGCGTTATATCGGTCAATACATTCGGATATTTTGTCCTTGTCGGCAAAGCTGTCGGCAAACAGTGATATCGATGCAGGAGCATCTCTGTCTACCTTACCCAGAAGCTTAAGATTTTCCTCAAGACTGCCTTCGGAAACATAGCTCTCGTAGATATACAGCAGTACCTCATTATCCGCAGCCTGCATAAAAGCATCAAGTGCCGCTGCCTTTCCGGCTTCATCCTCGGGTATCTGTGTATTGTCATCACCGGTCTGCATATACTGCATCACAGCCTGGTAAAGCGATGCTTTCTCACTTATGCCGAGTTCCGAAACATATTTCCTGACATTCTCAATTTTTTCATCATCGACACTTACGGAAAAGCGCATGCCGTTAAGCACATTTATCTCAGGTTTGGCAAGCTGTTCCTTTATTACTTTACTGTTTTCGGTATAAGTGATAATGTAGTCTGTAAGTGCCGTAGTGTATCCTACGCTCTCACCGATCAGCCGGCCTGCATTTTCGTTCTTAGGACGTATGATTCCAGAAATTTTCAACTTAATGGCCTTTTCCATCAGTTCCGCGGTCTTGATCGGATTATCGGACTCATTCTGGAAATTCCCGGAGGAGTTTTGCGTATAGAAATCACAGGCAGGGATCAGGTAAAACTCTTGCTCGCAGACCTTTTCATAGTCCAGTCTGTCACTCGTAATCTCAAACTCTTCACCGTTTTCAAACCTTTCCATTGTTTTGTTAAATTCATCAAGCGGGAGAAGCCCTAAACGGTAAAGAACATATACAGAGACCTCGTTGTCTTCGTCAAGCACCAGCACCATCTCGTTCATGTTCTCCGGATACTTTCCGTAAAGCAGATCATAGTTTTCAATTATTGTCTCACTGATCAGGTTTCCGGAATTGCCCCCTATAAGTTCGGAGAAATCATTGTTTCCCTCCGAAAGCAGGCTGTAATTTCTCTGAGCCTGGGTATTTCTCTGTCTCATCGAAGTGCCGTTGGTATTAACAAAATTACCCTCGGGATCAAATGCATATATTCCGAAATTCAGGTTGTATGTGTATACTATGCCGTTCTTTCCGATATATTTATGAATTTCACTGTTTTCGTCATCCAGATAATGTTTGAATTCGGTAAGATTGTTCTCTGAAATCCTCGAAATAAAATTTTGTCTTCTCTGAAGTGAACTCACATTGGAATAAACCGCATCCTTATCATGGTCAGTCTTATCCTCTTCCCTGCCCTTGATCGCGTCAACACCTATCATATCACTCATGTCTATCGTTCTTTCCTCGATTAGTATGGGATATGCCGACATGGTGTCCCGCTGTATGTCTTCTATATAATTCTGCACACCGTTTGAAAGCGACAAAATAAGCGCAATGCCGATAATACCTATTGATCCGGCAAAGGCCGTCATTATCGTCCTGCCCTTTTTGGTTCGCAAGTTGTTAAAACTTAAGGCAAGCGAAGTAAACCATGACATCGACGCCTTTCCCATTTTTTTATGTACTGCCGGCTTCTCTTCTCCAACCACACAAGGCATGGTATCGTCCGTCACCCTTCCGTCCTTTAGCTTTATTATCCTTGTCGAATATTTTTCGGCAAGCTCAGGATTATGTGTCACCATAATGACGAGCCTGTCCTTTGCCACCTCGCCAAGAAGCTCCATTACCTGATTGCTTGTTTCGGAATCAAGCGCTCCCGTAGGCTCATCGGCAAGCAGTATGTCAGGGTTATTCACCAGTGCCCTTGCAATCGCAACACGCTGCATCTGTCCTCCCGAAAGCTGGTTAGGACGCTTGTTTTTGTGTTTAGACAGTCCGACCTTATCAAGTGCCTCCTTTGCGCGCTTTCTTCTTTCCGATTTTGAAACCCCCGAAATCGTCAGTGCCAGCTCAACATTTGAAAGTACAGACTGATGAGGTATAAGATTATAGCTCTGGAATACAAAGCCCACAGTATGATTTCTATAGCTGTCCCAGTCCCTGTCTTTGTACTGTTTTGTTGAAATTCCGTTAATTACAATATCGCCTGAGTCATATCTGTCAAGTCCCCCGACAATATTAAGGAGCGTCGTCTTTCCCGAACCGGAAGGTCCCAGAACCGATACAAACTCACATTCTCTGAAGTTAATGCTTACCTTGTCAAGTGCAATCTGGGTAAAATCTCCGCTAACATATTTTTTGCTGATTTCCTTTACCTGAAGCATATTTGTCTCCTTTATCCGAAAAGGCTGCAGGAAATATTCCCTGCAGCCTTATTGCCACTGCTTAATATAAAACTTTTTATTACTATTTATAAACAAGCACCATATTTTTCTTGATCTCATTCGGTATCGCGTTAACGATCGAATTGTCAAGTCCCTTCTTATAGGCAAGTCCAAAGTTAACTCTCATATACCTGATGCCGTCTTCAAAGCTCTGGCTTACACCGATATATTTTTCAAAGCCCTCCACAGGTATATAAGGTATCAAGTTTTTATTATTGTCATAACATACTATTTCAAAATGATCCTTTATGGTTTCATAGTTCAGGTCACCATAGGAAAGTCTGACAAAATAATACTCTAAAGCACAGAAATCCTTGGTCTTGTCATTTTCCGGAGAACCGTAGTGGGTTCCGATCATTTCAACATCCTGTACAAAGTATTCTCCTTCAATGCAGAAAGGATATGATTTGACACTTGGTTTGTCGAAATTCATGTCCTCCTTTTTGGTATTTACCGTAAAGGGTTCAACCTCGAGTTTGGTTGTTTTGGATTTGTCATAGCGGTATCTTACCTCGGGTTTAAAAGACAGATCGTCCGTGGCAAGGTTATCATTCTTTGACATGAATATCATTACACAGAAATATCTGGTTTTATCGCCCTCCTCCTGTATCTCACCGGTAAATACCTTGTCGGGCTTCCCTACCTTTGCTCCTGTTTTGGCATTTGAAAAACTTGCGCCGGAAAGACTTCCCGGGATGTAGTAGCCCGGTTCGTCAAACTCAAAATAGTAGGTTGAATAGTACCTTTCGTACTGTTTGGCATGATCGATAAAAACAAGCTTGTAGGTCGGGGCCTCAACCTCCGGAAGCGGCGTCGCCGTCGGAGTAAGCTCCGGAGTATCCGTAGGCGTCGATGTGGGTTCATCGTCTGCCTTCGGGATATACTGTGTAGGCTCGGCTTTACTGCTGCTTTTGCCTCCGCAGCCGACAAGCAGTAAGCACAATAATAGTACTGTAAGAGGCACAATATTTTTTTTCAGTTTCATCAT
>DFFN01000159.1 GCA_002369525.1 Lachnoclostridium sp. UBA3775
CGTAGAAATCGCCTCCGACCTCCTTTGCGGGATCCATCGTGGCAAATATTTCATATTTATCTTCATCCGGGAATGCCGGGAAAACTCTCGGAAGCATATCCTCCTGTATCTTCGTTGCAACATTAAGCTCAGCGCTGATTTTTTCCTTTTCCGCAGTAACCTTCTGCAAATCCCTCATATGCCAGTCAAGACTGACGATCATCTCGGAAAACTTTTTGGACAGAATGCCGATTTCATCGTTTCTTCCGCCATGATTCTTTATTTCCTCAGCCAGGGCAACATCTTTTTGCTCGGAATACTCTTCAACATCATCCTGCAGATCTTCAAGTCGCCAGAGTATAAACCTTCTGATACATGAGAAAAGTACCATGGTTGCCATCAGGAAGATAAACGCCATGACAGCTCCCTGTCTCGCAACCAGGAACACAACCTCCTCGTTAATGGTTACGACATCCTTGTCGACACATAACATACCGACCTGCTTTCCTCTTATGTAAAGCGGATTGCAGTATGTGTACATAAATCCGTACTGGTTATCCACGCTGTCGGCTTTTAACAGGCTCTCACCCTTCTCCCAGGTCTTCCACATATATTTATGTTCCTTGGGATTTTCATAGACATGGTCACCGACAAGAAGGTGTATTCTGTCCTCCGCATCATCCGGAACGCCTGTCGACGGATCGAACATATAAGAAACCATGTGGTCCTCGTCTTTGATCGGACAGATGAAGTAAGCGTAACTCAGCTTATAATCATGAATCACATCGCCGAATACCGTCATCCAGTATTCAATCCTGTAGGTAGCATAAGGAAGCTTCAGTTCCTCATCAAGCTTTGAAAAATCAATATAACCGGCTGACGAAACCGCCTCGCCGGTACCTAGCTGCTGAAAAAATTCATCTTTATGCCTGATCATATCATAACGGTAATTTGCGGTGATCTTTATCTTGTCCGAATTATCAATGAACCATTCAACAAACTCATCAAAGCCGGGTTCTTCCTTCTTGATACGTTCATTTAAATGATGTGTGAGCTGATCAAGATATTCAAGACACTGCTCGCTGTATGCTCTCTTCTGGTTCAGATAGGTCACATAACCATTGATAAAAATGGTCACGATCGCAACTATGATAAACAGAATGCCGAACTGCATTGCAAGGCTTCGTTTCTTAAATTTTCTTTTTTTTGTTTTATTTTTTTTCATTGCTTCTTTTCCTGCTATATATGTAATCTTTTTAACATTGTCTATGGTATTGAATACAATACCCTTCATATTATTATACTCTTTGCAGCAAATCAAGTCAAGAAAACATTAAGTTAAACGTATACTGATTTCACCAAAAGACAGCTTTTCGGTGCTTCCGTCCTCATATTCCACCAAAAGACGGCACTCTTCGTCCACATCGAGAGCTTTTGCATTCTTTTCTCCGTCAGACGCAATGACCCTTATATTCTTACCGATGACCATGCTTCTTTCGCGGTATTTCTGTACATACTCCGTCTCATTTCTTTTACCGTAATACCCGAAGAAAGAATTTATAAAGGCGGCGGCGATCCTGTTTCTGCCGTCCTTCAGCTTTTTATCCATTATCGCTCCTGCAATATTTTCGATTTCAGCAGGAAAACCGCCGTCCGGCGCATAAACATTTATTCCGATTCCGAGCACGGCATAGCGAATGCCCTCATTTCCGCCGAAAACAGACTCTGTAAGTATTCCCATGGTCTTTTTTCCGTCAATAAAAATGTCATTTACCCATTTAATGACTGCCTTTTTGCCCGACACCTGTTCTGCCGCCTCACAGCCTGCAACAGCTGCCATTGTAGTAATCCTTAAAGCATCCGCAGGCTTAAGGTCAACAGGCCTTAAAAGTATGCTCATATATATGCCCGTACCCTCGGGCGAAAAAAACTGCCTTCCCATGCGGCCCCTTCCGCCTGTCTGGTGATCGGCAATGACTATGCTCCCCTCGGGAGCATCCTCAGCCCCCATTTTTTTTACCAAAGTATTGGTGGACTCAGTCTCGGAAAGAACCGAGAGGAGTCCGCCGTATTTTTCAAGTATTTCTCCCGATATATATTTTTTAATACCTTGTTCCGACAACAGATCCGGCGACAGCTTTTCCAACAGTTTTCCGCATCCCAGTTCAATATCTTCATAAGCCTGCCTGAAATCCCCCGAATACCAGGGGTCGCTCACATCCCTGTTTATGCCGGCAAATTCAAGCATTTTGAAAATTTTGCCCTCATCGCGTCTGTGCCCTGTCATGTTTTCCATGTTGCGTATGTTCAAGGAATCCATTCCGATCAGGTAGTCATAGTAAGCATAATCGCTTTTCCGAAGCTGCCTTGCCCTCTTGCCCGAAAAATCGGTATATGCGGTCTGACCGATACCGTGTTTCGCAAGCTCCTCCTTTGCCGGCGGATAGACAGGATTTCCCCGTCCGCCCCAGATTTCCTCGGTGCTGGTAGCGGCGGACGCCACTTCAAAAAGGTCTGTAAGGCCTTTTTTCTCGATCATATCCTTAAAAATAAACTCAGCCATGGGCGATCTGCAGATATTGCCGTGGC
>DFFN01000082.1 GCA_002369525.1 Lachnoclostridium sp. UBA3775
TGCCCATTTTTTTGCCCTCGGAATTGAGCAGGAGAGTAATGGTCATTGCGCTTGCGTCCTTACCGAGCTTTCTTCTGATAAGCTCTGTACCGGCGAGCATGTTGCTCCACTGGTCATCGCCGCCGAACTGGAGATTGCAGCCGTACTCCTGGAAGAGCCTGTAGAAGTCGAAGGCCTGCATGATCATATAGTTAAACTCAAGGAATGAAAGACCTCGTTCCATTCTCTGCTTGTAGCACTCTGCGGTGAGCATGCGGTTTACTGAAAAATGAGGCCCTACCTCACGCAGAAGCTCAATGTAGTTAAGATTCCTGAGCCAGTCCGCATTGTTTACAACCAAAGCCTTGCCGTCCGAAAAATCGATGAATTTTGACATCTGTTTCTTGAAGCACTCAACATTATGGTCGATGGTCTCGGTAGTCATCATCTTTCTCATGTCGGTTTTTCCTGAAGGATCGCCGATCATTGCGGTACCGCCTCCGATAAGTGCGATAGGCTTGTTTCCTGCCATCTGCAGCCTCTTCATCAGGCAGAGAGCCATGAAATGACCTACGTGCAGCGAGTCGGCAGTAGGGTCGAAACCGATGTAGAAGACTGCCTTGCCGTTATTCACAAGGTCCTTTACCAGTTCCTCATCTGTGATCTGAGCGATAAGCCCACGCTCTTTCAGTTCGTCATAGATAGTCATAGTGTTGTCCTTTCTGCAGCTTATACTGCCTGCCCGGGACATAAAAAAACGCCCCAAGACAATTGTATTATAGTCTAAAGGACGAGTTTCCCCGTGTTACCACCTTTATTCACAAAGACCTCACGATCTTTGCCTTTGCAAGTACGCGGATTAAATCCTTAATACTTTTACTCTGTAACGGGAGCTCCCGGCGCAGCCTACTGTTATTTCGGTGCACAGCTCGGGGATGTATTCATAACAAGTTTCCGGGAAGCCTTTCACCAAACGGCTCCTCTCTGTACCTTTCGCCTGTCATTACTTGTTCCTGTCATTGCTTTGTAGCCTATTTTGCCACAGTAAATACAGGTTTGTCAAGAGAAAAATTATTTTTTTGTTTAAAATAAGTGTTGATTTAATAGTGAAATCGATTATAATTAGGAGTGGAGAATGAAGCAATCGTAAAAAAGGAGATTAATGATTTGAGCAAAAGAAGACAGATTGACGACGAGGAATTCGTACGTCGTGACATTGATGATAAATTTGATGACGATAAGTATGAAGATTACGAAGAGGAAGAAAAGTTTGATGAGGCTGAGGCGGTTGAATATACCGGCATAAATGTCAATAAGGACTACGATACAGAGCATAAAAACTTCATAAATTACATAAAAAAGAGCAGAAAGAAGATATCAGGACTCAGGATAGGGATGATAGTCATGGGCCTGCTTCTTGTCGCTGCCATAGGCTTTATAGTTTTCATATATACCGTCGAAAAGAGCGAGAACGGAAAATCATTCTTTTCCAAAAAGAAAAAGGCTGAGGTGAGCACCAAAAAGCTTGTTGAAAACCTTTCCTCAAAGACGGGAGAGATAACAAAGGACAGCTTCAAGGCAAGCGTTGACAATTCCAACGGCTACGAATATCTGAAAATTGTAACTACGATTAACGGAGAGGAAGTAAGCATTTTCTTCCAGAATGAATTTCCCGAAGAAAAAAGCGGCAGCAATCTGCTTAAAAGCTACATTTCCAAAGGCTCCGAAGTGATCGCCATGAATCTCGACTATGATCTCAAGGACATTAACTCCGCTCTTCCCATGATAGTTAATTTCACGGATGGCGGACAGGGCTTTTTGTGGGTCAACTGGAACGGCGACATTCCGACGGCATTGAGCCTTTATGATGTCAAAAATATGGAAAAAAGCGGGAGCGTGAACCTGTTTGCGACACTTTCCTACTATTTTGATGTCCAGGATGCGGGAGAAGCCGAGCATAAGCTTAAACTGATCCACGGCGATAAGGTACTTCTGTACCAGGTGAGTGAGGATGTATATAATCTCGGCAGAGGCAACGGCGGTTCCGCTATCGGTTTTACCGATGGCTTTAAAGGAAACCTTGATGCGGACAAGCTTGAGTTCTCTACCTATATAACACTCGGCGAGGGCGGTTATGTAGGTGAATATTCTGCCAGCATGACATTTTCAAGCGGCGGAATCAAGATGGGTGAGCAGAGCTTCCGTCCTTACATTGATGCAAATTATCCTCTCACCGATTATACCAATCGCGATAAATTCCCGACTCTGACTCCCCAGACCGAAAAGTGGGAGAATCCTTTCCTTTATAAAGGCTATCTCATCAAACGATATGAGAAGGTTCCCGCAGCCGAATATGTTGCCGAAAACATTGCCGATGTTGATAACGGAACGAGAGTATATACCGACGGTAACGGCAGTGTGCTGACAACGGCAGGCGTAGATGTATCCACATATCAGGGCAATATCGACTGGAACAAGCTTAAAGCTTCGGGTGTTGAGTATGCAATAATCCGTGCCGGCTACAGAGGCTACTCAAAGGGCGCGATAGTTGAAGACGATAAATTCCGTCAGAACATAAAAGGCGCAACGGAGGCAGGATTAAAGGTAGGCGTATATATCTTCACCCAGGCCATTAATGAAGCCGAGGCCAGGGAAGAAGCCAAATTCCTTCTTGACGCCGTTTCCGAATATGACATTAAAGGCCCCTTTGTGATCGATACCGAGTATTATGATGCCGATCCTACAGCAAGGGCAAATAACCTGACAAGGGCGGAAAGAACAACGGTAGTAAAAGCATTCTGCGATGCAATAAAGGACGCAGGAAAGAGACCGATGGTATATGCCGGAACCGAATGGCTGCTTTTCGGACTTAACTGGGATGAATTCGCAGAATATGACGTATGGCATGCTTACTACGGCGATACACCGATACTTCCCTATAAATTTGCCATCTGGCAGTACAGCATGAAAGGACTTGTTTCCGGCATAGGCGTGGACGTGGATCTTGACATGATGTTCGAAGATGTTTTCCAATAATAAAATCTTTCGAAAAAAATAAAAAAAACACTTGCAAAA